>NZ_JBHTWX010000051.1:0-9594 GCF_042792155.1 Kitasatospora sp. NPDC056651
CGCGTTCACCGCCCACGAGAACGTCGGCCAGGCGCTCGCGGTGGTCCGCGAGGACCAGCCCGGCGACAAGCGGCTGGTGGTGTACGCCACCGGCACCGCCACCCCCGCCGCCACCCCCGCCGAGCTGCGCGCCGCCGTCGCCGACCGGCTGCCCGGCTACATGCTCCCGGCCGCCGTGGTCGTCCTCGACGCCCTCCCGGTGACCGCCAACGGCAAGGTCGACCGCAAGGCCCTACCCGCCCCCGACTACACCGGGGGCGCCGAGGGTCGCGCCCCGCGCACCGACACCGAGCGCGCGCTCTGCGAACTCTTCGCCGACGTCCTCGGGTTGGACCGGATCGGGATCGACGACAGCTTCTTCGACCTGGGCGGCCACTCGCTGCTGGCCACCCGGCTGGTCGGCCGCATCCGCACCGCGCTCGGCACCGAACTGCCCGTCCGGGCGCTGTTCGACGCCCCCAGCGTGGCCGCCCTCGCCGAGGTGCTGCCCGCCCCCGGCGGCGCCCGCCCGCACCTGCGGCCCGTCGAGCGGCCCGAGCACGTCCCGCTCTCCCCCGCGCAGCGACGCCTCTGGTTCATCGACCAGTACGAGGGCCCGAGCGCGCTCTACAACACCCCGTGCGCCCTCCGGCTGACCGGCGACGTCGACGTACCCGCCCTGGAGTCGGCCGTCCGGGACGTGGTGGCCCGGCACGAGGTGCTGCGCACCGTCTACCCGACCACCGGCGGGCAGCCGCACCAGCTGGTCCTGGACGCGCCCGAACTGCCGCTGCACACCGCGTCGGTGGCCACCGAGGAGGAGCTCGCGACGGCCCTCGCCGAGGCCGGGTCGCAGGTCTTCGACCTCGCCCGCGACCTGCCGGTGCGCGCCACCCTGCTGTCCCTGCCGGACGACGAACACGTCCTGCTGCTGCTGATGCACCACATCGCCACCGACGGCCACTCCGTCGCCCCGCTGCTGCGCGACCTCGCCGAGGCCTACCGGGCCCGCCGGGCCGGCGCCGCCCCCGACTGGCGGCCGCTGCCGCTGCAGTACGCCGACTACGCCCTCCGGCAGCACGAGCTGCTCGGCACCGACGAGCGGCCCAGCGCCCTGCTGACCGGTCAACTCGCCTACTGGCGCGAGGCCCTGGCCGATCTGCCGGAGGAGCTGGCCCTCCCCTACGACCGCCTCCGCCCGGCCGCCCCGAGCCGCCGGGGAGCCTCGGTGGAACTCCGACTGGACGCCGAACTCCACGTCTCCCTGGCCGAGTTGGCCCAGCGGAGCCGAGCCAGCGTGTTCATGGTGATGCAGGCCGCGCTGGCCACCACGCTGGGCCGGATCGGCGCGGGCACCGACCTGCCGATCGGCACCGTGGTCGCCGGGCGCGCCGACGAGGCCCTGGACGACCTGGTCGGCTTCTTCGTCAACACCCTGGTGCTGCGCACCGACACTTCCCCTCGCTCCGCTGGGGATACCCCTAGCGGCGACCCGACCTTCCGGGAGCTGGTGGAGCGCGTCCGGCTGACCACCCTGGAGGCCTTCGAGCACCAGGACGTGCCCTTCGAGCGGCTGGTCGAGCTGCTCAACCCGGCGCGTTCGACCGCCCGCCACCCGCTCTGCCAGGTGATGCTGACCTCCGCCGGCGGGACCGGCGGGACCGGCGAGGCCGGGGAGAGCGGACTCGACGGCCTGCCCGGCCGGGTCGAGCAACTGGAGTCGGGGCTCGCCAAGTTCGACCTGACCTTCGCCTTCGGCGAGAGCTTCGACGCGGCCGGCGCGCCCGCCGGGCTGAGCCTGACCGTCGAGTACGCCCTCGACCTGTTCGACCGGGCCACCGCCGAGGCGACGGCCGCCCGCTTCGAGCGCGCCCTGCGCGCGGTGCTGGCCGACCCGGACCAGCCGGTGGGCCGGGTCGAGGTGCTGGCCCCGGAGGAGCGCGAGCAGCTGCTCACCGGCTGGAACGACACCGACCGCCCGATCGAGCCCGCCACCTTCTCCGCGCTCTTCGAGGCCCGGGCCGCCGCCCGCCCCGAGGCCGTCGCGCTCTCCTTCGGCACCGAGCAGCTCACGTACGGCGAGCTGAACGCGCGCGCCAACCGCCTCGCCCGGCTGCTGACGGAGCACGGCGCGGCCCCCGAACGGTTCGTGGCGATCGCCCTGGAGCGCTCGATCGACCTGGTCGTCGCCCAACTCGCCGTGCTCAAGGCGGGCGCCGCCTTCCTCCCGGTGGACCCGCGCTACCCGGCCGACCGGATCGCCGCCATGCTGGGCGACGCCCGGCCCGCGCTCGTCCTCACCGGCGCGGCCCTGGCCGACGGCCTGTTCGCCGACAGCGCCGTCCCCCGGCTGCTGATCGAGGACCTGGACGCCTCCGGCCGGCCGGCGCACGACCTCACCGGCCCCGCGCTCTCCCCGGGCTCGGCCGCGTACGTCATCTACACCTCCGGCTCCACCGGCCGCCCCAAGGGCGTGGTGGTCACCCACACCGGCCTGGCGAGCATGGTGGAGAGCCAGCGCGAAGCGTTCGCCGTCACCCCGGACAGCCGGGTGCTGCTCTTCGCCTCGCCGTCCTTCGACGCGGCCGTGTCGGAGCTGGGCATGGCCCTGCTCACCGGCGCCCGGGCCGTCCTCGGCGACGCCGACCAGCTGCTCCCCGGCCCGGCACTGACCGAGCTGATCGCCGAGCAGGGCGTCACCCACCTCACCCTGCCGCCCACCGCCCTGGCCGTCCTCGCCCCCGACGCGATCCCCGAGGGCGCCACCCTGGTCGTCGCCGGCGAGGCCTGCCCGCCCGACCTGGTCGAGCACTGGTCCGCCCGCACCCGGATGGTCAACGCCTACGGCCCCACCGAGTCGACGGTCTGCGCCAGCATGAGCGCCCCGCTCAGCGGCCGCGTCAACCCGCCGATGGGCCGCCCCGTCGCCAACACCCGGCTGTACGTGCTCGACTCCAGCCTCCAGCCCGCCCCGGCCGGAGTCACCGGCGAGCTCTACATCGCCGGCGCCGGCCTGGCCCGCGGCTACCTCGGCCGCCCCGACCTGACCGCCGAGCGCTTCGTCGCCGACCCGTACGGCCCGCCCGGCGGCCGGATGTACCGCACCGGCGACCTGGTCCGCCGCCGCCCCGACGGCACTCTGGAGTACCAGGGCCGCGCCGACCACCAGGTCAAGATCCGCGGTTTCCGGATCGAACCCGGCGAGATCGAGGCCGCCCTCGCCCGACACCCCGCCCTCGCCCAGGCCTTCGTCCTGGTCCGCGAGGACCGCCCCGGCGACCGCCGACTCGTCGGCTACGCCGTCCCCCACCCCGGCCGGACCGCCGACCAGGCCGAACTGCGCGCCCACGTCGGCACCACCCTGCCCGACTACCTGGTCCCCTCGGCCGTCGTCGTCCTCGACGCCCTGCCGCTCACCGCCAACGGCAAGGTCGACCGCAAGGCGCTGCCCGCCCCCGACGCCGGCCGGACCGGCTCCGGGCGGGCACCCGCGACACCCGGCGAGGAGCTGCTCCGCGGCCTGTTCGCCGACGTGCTCGGGCTGGACGAGGTCGGCGTGGACGACAACTTCTTCGAGCTGGGCGGGCACTCGCTGCTGGCCGGCCGGCTGGTCGCGGGCCTGCGCGAACTGGTCGGCGGGGACGAACGGATCGGCGTCCGCACGGTGTTCGAGGCACCGACCGTCGCCCGGCTCGCCGAACGGCTCGCCCAGGGCCCGGACGCCGAGAGCTTCCCCGTGCTGCTGCCGATCCGCACCCGCGGCTCACGCCCGCCGCTGTTCTGCGTCCACCCGGCCGCGGGCATCAGCTGGGTCTACACCGGGCTGCTGCGCCACCTCGACGCCGAGCAGCCGATCTACGGCCTCCAGGCCCCCGGCCTGGCCGACCCGGACGCGCGCCCGGCCTCGGTCGAGGAGCTGGCCCGGACCTACCTCGCGCGGATCCGCGCCGTCCGCCCCGAGGGCCCGTACGCCCTGCTCGGCTGGTCCTTCGGCGGCGCCGTCGCCCACGCGATCGCCGCGCTGCTGCGCCGACAGGGCGAGGAGGTACGGCTGTTGGCGCTGCTGGACGCCTACCCGGGCACCGGCGAGCCGGCACCCGACCAGTGGCGGGACGACCCGGCACAGCTCGCGGAGATCCTCGACTCACTCGGCCACCCGGCCGGGGAGGTCACCGCCTGGCCCGCCGACGAGGACGGCTACGCCGCGCTCGTCCGGGGCGGCGAGGGCCCGCTCGCCGGCCTCAGCGGCGCCGGGGTGGCCCGGGTGGTCTCGGTCTTCCGAACCAACGCCGCGCTGTCCCACGCGCTCCCGCTGCCCGGCTACGACGGCGACGCGGTGTTCTTCACCGCCGCCGGGGACCGGCCCGCCGACGCCCCCGACCCGGAGGGCTGGCGCCCGCACCTGGGCGGCCGGTTCGACGTCCACGAGGTGCCGAGCACCCACGGCGCGATGACGGGCCCCGAGGCGCTCGCCGTCATCGGCCCGGTGCTCGCCGCCCGTCTGACGCCCTGACCCGTCCGTCCGTCCGCCCGCCCGCCCCACCGACTCACCGCCCCACCGACCCACCATCCCGACCGACCGCAGGTGACCGGCCTGCGCACCCATCGCGGACCGCACCCGGTCCGCCCACGGAGAAACGGACACCACCATGACCGCTGCGTCCATCCCCGACTCCTGGCGCGGCATCACCCCGTCGCCGATCACCTCGACCGACGCCTACAACGGCTTCATCGCCGCGAACGTGATCTTCGCGCTGGACCGGATCGGCCTGCTGGAGGCGATCGGGCGCGGCGAGCCGCTGTCGGCCGCCGAGGCCACCGCCCGGTCCGGCGACACCGCCCGCACCGAGGCCGTACTGCGCGCCGCCGCCGACTACGGCTACCTCAAGGCCGACGCGGACGCCTACCTGCCCACCGAGGCCGGCCTGGAGATCGCCGCCGCGCGCGGCTACTTCACCTGGGCCGTCGGCGGCTACCACGACGTGTTCGGCCGCGCCGGCCAGCTGAGCACCGGCACCCGCCACTACGGCGAGGACGTCTTCCGCGACGAGGCGATGGTCGCCCTCGGCTCCGCCCAGTGCGACCAGTCGCTGTTCGCCGCGCAGCTGACCGACGTGCTCTCCGGCATCGACTTCCGCACCATCGCCGACCTGGGCTCCGGCACCTCCGCCCGGGTGCGCCGGGTGGTCTCCCAGCGCGAGGGCAGCCGGGGCCTGGGCATCGACATCAGCCGTCCGGCCACCGACATCGCCCGCCGCGAGATCGCCGAGGCCGGGATGGAGGAGCGGGTCACCGCCGTCCGCGCGGACGTGCTGGGCCTGCTCGGCACCCAGGTCGACAACGACGCGGAGGCCGCCGAGGTGGCCGAGGTCGACACCGTGATGAGCTTCTTCCTGCTGCACGACCTGCTGGCCGACCCGGAAACCCGCTCCTCGATCTTCACCCGGATGCGGGAGGCCTTCCCCAAGGCCCGCACCTTCGTCCTCGGTGACACCATGCTGCGCGACCCGGGCACCTCCGACGGCGCCCAGCCGGTCTTCTCGGTCGGCTTCGAACTGGCGCACGCCATGATGGGCGTGCCGCTGCACACCAAGGCCACCTACGAACGGCTGTTCGCCGACGCGGGCCTGCGGATCGACCGCGTCGAGGCGCTGGCCACCCCGCACTCCTGGCTCTACGTCCTCCAGGCCGACTGATGACCGCGGCACCCGTCGGACACCGGCCGGCGCGGAACGAGCACCCGTACCCGCCGCCGTCGTCCGTGCCCGCCGCGCCGACCGCGGCCGCCGCCGACCCGCACCGGTCCCCGGACTTCCGCCCGGGGCGGGTCGCCGGGATCGCCGCGGAGCGGGACCGCGTCCGGGCCGGCGTCGGCCAGGGGGACGCCGACGACGCGGTGGTCGAGGGCTTCACCGCCGTCGCGCCGCTCGTCCCTCGAAACCTCCCGTCCTCCTCATGAGAGAGCTCCACCGATGACCGACCGTTCCTCTCCCTGCGCCGCTCCGGTCCCCGTCGAACTGGACCACGTCGAGTTCTACGTCGCCGACCTGGGCGCCGAAACGATCCGGCTGACCACGGAGTACGGCTTCGAACTGCTCGTCCCGCCGACCGAACGCGGCGGCCCCGCCGAGCGCTGCCTGTCGGCGCTGGTCGGCCAGGCCTCGATCCGGCTGCTGCTCACCCAGCCGCTGGCCGCCGGCCACCCGGCCACCGGCTACCTGGCGCGGCACGGCGACGGCGTGGCCGCGCTCGGCCTGCGGGTGCCGGACGCCGCCGGGGCGTTCCGCACCCTGACCGACCGCGGCGCCACCGCGCTGCGTCCGCCGCTGGCCGGGGACGGCTGCGTCACCGCGGTGGTCGACGCCTTCGGCGACGTGGTGCACACCCTGGTCGAGCGCGGCCCCGGCGTCCCGGCCGGCCGCATCCCCGGCCTGCCGGACCCGGCCCCGCTGACCGGCGCGGGCGAGGTCGGGCTGCGTTCCGTCGACCACTTCGCCGTCCTCGTCCCGTTCGGCGAGCTGCGCTCCACCGAGCGCCGCTACCACGAGGTCTTCGGCTTCCGGACGGTCTTCGAGGAGCGGGTCGAGGTCGGCGCGCTGGGCATGGACTCGGCGGTCGTGCAGAGCGCCGACCACAGCGTCACGCTCACCCTGATCGAGCCGCTCGCCGCGGACGCGGGCGGCCAGATCGCCTCCTTCCTGGCCGGCCACGACGGCGCCGGGGTGCAGCACGTCGCCTTCGCCGCCGAGGACGCCGTGCACGCCGTCTCCGCCATGGCCGGGCGCGGCGTGCCGTTCCTGCGCGCCCCGGGGGCCTACTACGACTCGCTGCCCGGCCGCCTGACGCCGCTGCGGCACACCACCGACCGGCTGCGCGAGCTGAACCTGCTGGTCGACCAGGACCACGACGGCCAGCTGTTCCAGATCTTCACCCGCTCCCGGCACCCGCGGCACACCTTCTTCTTCGAGGTGATCGAGCGCATCCGGGCCCGCAACTTCGGCAGCAACAACATCCGTGCCCTCTACGAGGCCGTGGAACTCCAGCGCGACACCAGCGGGGTGGCCGGATGAGCGCGCCCGTCCGCACCGACGCCGCCCCGGCCGGGGAACGCCCGGCGCTCTGCGTCGCCGAGTACGCCGAGCGGGCCCGGGCCGTGCTCGCGCCCGAGGTGTGGGAGTGGCTGGAGGGCGGCGCGGAGCGCGAGCTGACCCTCGCCGCCAACCGGGCCGCCTTCGACCGGGTGGGCCTGGTGCCCCGGGTACTGGCCGACGTCGGCACCCGGGACACCGCCGCCACCCTGGTGCGCAGCCGGTCGGCCCTGCCGGTCGCGGTGGCGCCCGTCGCCTACCACCGGCTGTTCCACCCCGAGGGCGAGCTGGCCTCGGCCCGCGCCGCGGCCGCGGCGGGCGTGCCGTTCACCGTCGGCACGCTCAGCAGCGTCGGTTTCGAGGAGCTGGCGGGGACCGGGGCCACCCTCTGGTTCCAGCTGTACTGGCTGCGCGACCGGGGCCGGCTGCTGGACCTGGTGAAGGCGGCCGAGGCGGCGGGCAGCGAGGCGCTGGTCGTCACCGCCGACGTGCCGTACATGGGCCGCCGGCTGCGCGACGCCCGCAACGCCTTCGCGCTGCCCGGGCACGTCCGCGCCGCGCTGCTGGAGGACGGCGCCGCCGGGCGGGCGCACGAGTCCACCGCGGCCGTCTCGGCGGTGGCCGCGCACACCGCCGAACTGCTCTCCCCCGGCGTCACCTGGGCCGACCTCGACTGGCTGCGCGGGCAGACCGCGCTGCCGCTGGTGGTCAAGGGCGTGCTCGACCCGGCGGACGCCCGGCGGGCCGCCGGCCTCGGCGCCGCGGCCGTCGTGGTCTCCAACCACGGCGGCCGCCAACTCGACCGCGCGGTCCCCGCGTTGACCGCCCTGCCCGCCGTCGCCGAGGCGCTGGCCGGCCGCGACTGCCAGGTGCTGATGGACAGCGGGGTGCGCGGCGGCTCCGACGTGCTCACCGCGCTGGCCCTCGGCGCGTCCGGGGTGCTGCTCGGACGGCCGCTGATCTGGGGCCTGGCCGCCGGCGGCGAGGCCGGCTGCGCCGAGGTCCTCGACCTGCTCGCCGCCGAGCTGCGGCACGCCCTCGGCCTGGCCGGCTGCGCCGACCTGCGGGCCGCCGCCGAGCTGCGCACCACCCCCCTGCCCGGCCCGACCTGGAGCACCCCGTGACCACCCCCGACGCGCCGGCCGACCTGCTGCTGGCCGGCCTGCACTCCTCCCTCGCCGACCCGGCGATGGCCTCGATGAACCTGCTCAACGAGATCTCCATCCGCTACCCGGAGGCGGTCTCCTTCGCGGCCGGGCGCCCGGCCGAGCGGTTCTTCGACACCGACGCCGTCCACCGCCACCTGGACCGCTACCTCGACCACCTGCGCACCGAGCGCGGGCTGACCGAGGAGGCCGCCCGCCGCCAGGTGCTCCAGTACGGGCGCACCAAGGGGATCATCCACGACCTGATCGCCACCCACCTCGCGACCGACGAGGGCATCGAGGTGCCCGCCGAGTCGATCGTGGTCACGGTGGGCTGCCAGGAGGCGATGTTCCTGGTGCTGCGGGCGCTGCGCCGCGGCCCGGAGGACGTGGTGCTGGCCGTCTGCCCCACCTACGTGGGGCTGACCGGCGCGGCGCTGCTGGCCGACCTGCCGGTGCGGCCGGTGGCCGACGGCCCGGACGGCGTGGACCTCGCCGACCTGCGCCGGCAGCTGGCCGCCGCCCGGGCCGAGGGGCTGCGCCCCCGGGCGCTCTACCTGGTGCCGGACGTGGCCAACCCGAGCGGGGCCAGCCTGCCGCTGGAGCTGCGCCGGGAGCTGCTGGCCCTGGCGGAGCGGGAGGACTTCCTGCTGCTGGAGGACAACCCGTACGGCTTCTTCGCCGGCGAGGAGCGGCTGCCCTCGCTCAAGGCGCTGGACACCGGGCGGCGGGTGGTCCACCTCGGCTCCTTCGCCAAGACGGCCCTGCCGGGCGCCCGGGTCGGGTACGTGGTGGCGGACCAGCTGGTGGCGGACGGCCGGGGCGCCACGGTGCTGCTCGCCGACCTGCTCGGCATGGTCAAGAGCATGACCACGGTGAACACCTCGCCGATCGCCCAGGCGGTGATCGGCGGCGCGCTGCTGGAGCACGGCCACAGCCTGCGGGCCGCCAACGCCGAGGTGGCCGCGCTCTACCGGCGGAACCTCGCGCTGGTGCTGGAGGGCCTGGCCCGGCGCTTCCCGCCCGGCGGCGGGGTGACGTGGAACGAGCCGCGCGGCGGGTTCTTCGTGGTGGTCACGGTGCCCTGTGTGGTGGACGACGCGCTGCTCGAACTCTCGGCCTCGCGGTACGGGGTGATCTGGACCCCGATGTCGCACTTCCACCCGGGCACCGGCGGGGAGCACCAGCTGCGGCTCTCCGTCAGCCAGGTCGACCCGGCCACCGTCGACCGGGGCCTGGACGGCCTGGCCGCGCTGCTCGCCGCGCGGTCCTGACCGGCCGTGGGTGGGGGGGGGGGGCCCGCGCGCGGGCCGGCGCGGGGGGGGCGGGGGGGTGGGGGGGCGGGGCGCGGGCCCGCGCGCCGAGCGCACGCCCGCCCGGGG
>NZ_JBHTWX010000051.1:9604-57467 GCF_042792155.1 Kitasatospora sp. NPDC056651
GCGGCCCTGGAGGACGGCGGAGGGGGGGGGGGGCGGCCCCCCCCGCCCCCCCCCCCACGACGGTGACGGTGCGCATCGCTGCCGCCACACTGGGCAGCATCCCGGCGCACCGCACCGGACCCCATCGAGGAGGACGCATGCCGCACGACGAGAACCGGCCCGCCGCCGACCGCCCCGCGGCGGACACCGAGGAGGGCCTGCGCCGCTCGGCCGCCTTCCTGGTCGACGAGGCGCTCGGCTTCGCCTTCCCCGCCGCCCTGCGCGCCGCCGCGGAGACCGGGGTGGCCGACGCCCTCGCCGCCGGCCCCGCCACCCCCGCCGAACTCGCCGCCGCCACCGGCACGGACGCCCGCAGCCTGTACCGGGTGCTGCGCCTGCTCGCCACCCGTGACGTGGTCGCCGAGGACGAGCGGGGCCGCTTCACCCTGACCGGCGCCGGGCAGGCGCTGCGCGGCGACGTCCCGTACTCCGCCCGCGACGCCGTCCGGATGCTCACCGACCCCGCCTTCTGGCTGCCGGCCGGGCGGATGGCGCGATGTCTCACCGAGGGCGGCACCGCCTTCGACGCCGTCTTCGGGATGCCGTTCTTCGACCACTTCGCCCGGGACGAGCAGACCGCCGCCGTCTTCCACGTGGGCATGGCGGCGATGTCCGAAGCGGAGAACGCGGTCGTCGCGGCCGCCTGCGAACTCCCGGACACCGGCACGGTGGTGGACGTCGGCGGCGGCCACGGCGGCCTGCTGCGGGAGGTGCTGCGGCGCAACCCCGGGCTGCACGGCGTGCTCCACGACCGGGCCCACGTGCTGGCCGGCCACCGGCTGGACGACGAGAAGGAGATCGCCGGCCGCTGGAGCACCGCCGAGGGCGACTTCTTCACCGCCGTGCCGGCCGGGGACGTCCTGCTGCTGAAGCGGATCACCCACGACTGGGACGACGACCGGTGCGTCACCCTGCTGAGCCACTGCCGCCGCGCGCTGCGCCCCGGCGGCCGGGTGCTGGTCCTGGACGCCGTCGTCCCCCGGGACAACGCGCCGCACCAGGCCAAGGCGATGGACCTGTTGATGATGGTCTCGCTCACCGGCCGCGAGCGCACCGAGGCGGACTTCGCGGAGCTGCTCGGGCGGGCCGGCCTGCGGCTGTCCCGGGTGCTGCCGACGCCGGCCGTCCTGTCCGTGGTCGAAGCGGTCGTGCAGAATTGACCATCAGTCAATCCACGACCGACCGGGGACACACATGACCGAGCGCTTCGCCGTCCTGGACGAGCTGGCCGCCAGGTGGGGCCTGAGTGGCCTCGAAATCGTCGGCAAGGGGCTGGAGTTCACCGTCTTCCGGGCCCTGGAGCGGGACGGCGGGCCGGTGGCCGTCCGGATCGCGCACCGGCGCTTCGACTCCAACGCCAACGACCCGTACGTGGACACCCGCGACCTGCTGGTCCAGGAGTACACCATCGCCCGGCACCTGGCCGCCCACGGGCTGCCGGTCGCCCGGCCCCGGGAGCTGGTCCTGGGGGACGACCCCGGCTCCCCCGACGTGCTGCTCTCCGACTACGTCGAGGACGACGGCTCGCCGCTCGACTCGTACGCCCTGGGCCGGCTCCTGGCCCGGCTGCACGCCGTGCCGCCGCCGCGGATCCGGCCGGTCGCGGCGGAGGGCGGCGGCACGGCGGAGGCGGTCGCCACCCGGACGGCCCGCCGCTGGGCCGAGGTGGGCCGCCGGGTCGCCGGCTGGCCCGAGCCGCCGGCCGCCGCGGCGCTCGCCCGGCGGCTGACCGGCCTCACCGAGGGCAGCCTGCTCCACCTGGACGTCCGCAGCTCCAACATCCGGCGCGGGCAGGGGCGCGCCACCGCCCTGCTGGACTGGTCGAACGCCCTGCTGGGCACCCCCGCCCTGGAGTTCGGCCGGCTGGCCGAGTACGCCCGCTACCCGGAGAACGACCTCGACCCGGCGGCGCTGCGGGACGGCTACGCGAGCCTCGCCGACGTCCCCGCCGCCGACGACCCGTGTCTGCTCGCCGGCCGGCTGGACGCGGCCCTGATGCTCGCCAACGTGTTCCTCTCGGAGGCCGCCGACCCCACTCGCGGCCCGGCCGCCGCCGCCCACGCCCGCGACCTCGCCGAGCGCCTGGCCCCGTAGCGGGAACCGTTCCTCACCCACCGCGGGCCCCGCGGGCCCCGTGGGGCCCGTGGGGCCCGCGGCGTCGCGGCGCGCAATCAGCCACTCCGGGCAGCGGACGGCCGCGTTCCGGTCGATCGTCCGGTCCGGGGTTGACGGCCAAATTGGTCTATGCCACTTTCTGATCGCGCGGCCCCGCCACCTCCTCCCCCACCGCCGGAGCGCAGGTGGGACCGGGCTCCCCTCCGCCGGTGCCGCGTGCCGTCCCCCACACCAGGAGAGGAACCCCCATGAGCACCCGAACCAGCCGCCGACGCCCCCGCGTCCGCGCGGCGCTCGCCGCCCTCGTCGCCGCCGGGCTCGGCGCCGGCCTGCTCGGCGCGGCCGTGCCCGCGGCGGCCTCCGGCGAGTCGCTCGCCGTGCAGTACCGCAACGGCGGCAGCGGCGGCGCCGAAGCCGCACCGTGGCTGAAGGTCGTCAACACCGGCGCCGCGCCGGTCGCCCTGAAGCAGGTCAGGCTGCGCTACTACTTCAAGGCCGCCGCCCCCTCGGCCGTCTACCGCTTCGCCTGCGACTGGGCCGCGCGGGGCTGCGCCAACGTCACCGGCACCTTCGGCACCGTCGACGAGCCGGGCGCGGGCGCCGACCGGTACCTGGAGGTCGGCTTCACCGCGGGCGCCGGGACCCTGGCCCCCGGGGCGAGCAGCGAGGACCTGCAACTGCGCTTCCACCGCGCGGACTGGCAGCCCGTGAACCAGGGCGACGACTACTCCTACGGCGCCGCCCAGAGCGGGTACGCGGACTGGGCGAAGGTCACCGCCAGCGTCGGCGGCGTCCAGGTCTGGGGCACCGCCCCGAGCGCGCCGACCGTTCCGGGCGGCGCGGTGCTCTTCGACGACTTCGACTACACCGGGTACGACGACCCGGCGCTGGCCGCCCACGGCTGGAGCGTCCGCTCCGGCGGCGGCGGCCCGGGCGTGTGGGGCGCGAGCTGGGCGCCCGAGAACGTGACCTTCGCCAAGGAGGCCGGGAACGGGGTGATGACCCTGCGGACCTCCACCGAGGGAACGGCCGGATCCACCCGGCAGAGCGAGTTCCACAGCGCCGCCATGAAGTTCCGCTACGGCACGTACGCCGCCCGGGTCCGCTTCTCCGACGCCCCGGTGACCGGGCCCGACGGCGACCACGTCGTGCAGAGCTTCTTCGCGATCAACGACCTGACGGCCCCGATGGCCAAGGACTACTCCGAGTACGACTTCGAGTACCTGCCGAACGGCGGCTGGGGCGAGACCTCGAACATCTTCTTCGCCACCTCGTGGGACACCTACGGCCCCGAGGGATCGGTCAACCAGTACACGACGTCGCGCAGTTCGTTCGCCGGCTGGCACGACCTCGTGCTCACCGTCGACGACACCGGCATCGTCTACTACGTCGACGGGGCCGAGTTCGCCCGCCACGACACCCGCTACCTGCCCGAGCGGCCGATGCTGATCGCCTTCAACCAGTGGCTCACCGACCTCACCGGCCGCACCGGCACCGAGGCGCGCGCCTACGAGGAGCAGGTGGACTACGTCCTGCACGTCAAGGACCGGTCGCTGACGCCCGCCCAGGTCCGCGCCGGCGTGTCCGGCTACCGGGCCGCCGGGGTGTCCTTCACCGACTCCGTCCCCGCGCCCTGAGCTCGGCCGCCCGCCGCCGCGGGGCCCTCGTCGGGGCGCCGCGGCGGTGGGCGGTCGGGGCCGGCGGTCAGTCCCGGCCCTCGACCAGGACGGCGGGCTCCAGCGGCGAGGCGATCTCCTGCGGCTTGCTGCGGGAGGCCCAGTCGCGGATGCCCATCAGCACCATCACGAAGAAGACGCCGTAGACGATGCCGGAGAAGTACAGCTCGGAGTGGACGGCGAGCGGCACGCCCACCAGGTCGACGGCCAGCCAGACGAACCAGAACTCCACGTAGCGGCGCGCCTGGCTGTACATGGCGAGGATCGAGCCGACGAAGATCCAGGCGTCCGCGAGGACCATCCACAGCGGCGCGCCGGGGTAGAACGAGGCGTCCGTCCACTTCAGCACCGCGCCGAACGCGGCCGTCCCCAGCGCCATCGCGGCGATCAGCAGGACGCGCTCCCGGCCCGACGCCCAGCGGACGTTGATCGCGCCCTCCTGCTCGCGGCTGCGCTTCCAGGTCGCCCAGCCCCAGGAGGCCGACACGATGATCACGATCTGCCGGGCGGCGTTGCCCCCGAGGTGCACGTTCAGGCTGGCGATCAGCAGCAGCACCGAGCCGAGGATCTGCACCGGCCAGGCCACCAGCGAGCGCCGCAGCGCCAGCCAGACGGTGGCGAGCGCCAGGATGTTGCCCAGGAAGTCGGACCAGTAGACGGGGAGGCCGAAGAAGTCGAACTGCTCGTTCAGCCAGTGGAACGCGCTCATGACTCACACCTTTGTTCGTGCGGAGCGAGGTGGGGGAAGCCGGTCGGCCCCACCGGAGGTGGGGGAAGCGGGGCCGACCGGGCACGTGGGCGCAGGGCGCGGGAGGGGATGCGCGCCGAGCAGGTGAAGGAGGGTGAAGCGTCGGGGTGGTGACGGTCCGTCAGCGACGGGCGGCGGCGAGGACGAGCCGCCCGTGCTCGGAGTCCAGCAGGGCCTCCGAGCGGCGGACGTCCTCCCGGGCGGCGAGCAGCAGCTCGTCGACGGAGGCGAACCGCTCGGTGTCCCGGATGCGGGCGACGAACCAGAGGTCGACGCGCTCGCCGTACAGGTCGTCCGAAGTGTCGTGGCAGTACACCTCGGTGTGGATCTCGGGGGTGTCGCAGAAGGTGGGGTTGGTGCCGATGCTGACGGTGGCGCGGTGCACGGTGCCGGTCGCCCGACGGGCCAGCCAGCCGCTGTAGATCGCGGGCGGCGGGACGGCCGTGCCCGGGTCGGGGGCGATGTTGGCGGTGGGGAAGCCCAGGCCCCGCCCCCGGCCGGCGCCACGCACCACGGTGCCGGCCAGGGGGTGCGCGGCGCCGGCCGGGGGGTGCGCGGCGCCGGTCAGGGGGTTCGCCGGAGCGTCAGGCATGGGGGCTGAGCTCGCGGAACTGGCTGGTGTGGAAGACCAGCGGCTCCACCCCGGGGAACAGCTCGGAGGTGAGCAGCTCCATCAGGACGATCTCGTGGTCACCGCCGTCGTACACCGCGCTCACCCGCGCGGTCAGCCACAGGGCCGCCTCGTGGATCAGCACCGCGCCGTCCGCCGTCTCCTGCCGGCCGGCGCCCTCGAAGCGGTCGCCCGCGCGGGAGGCCAGCCGCCGGCAGAGCGCGCCCTGGCCCTTGCTGAGCACGCTCAGCCCCAGCACCGGGGCCTCCAGCAGCCTCGGCCAGGTGGTCGAGGTGCGGGCCACGCTGATCGCGACCATCGGCGGCTCCAGCGAGATGGACACGAAGGAGCTCACCGCGAGCCCGACCGGTTCGCCGTCGCGCATCGCGCCGAGCGCGACCACCCCGGTGGGGTAGGCGCCGAAGGCCTGGCGCAGCACCGCGGCGTTCAGCTCCGCCGGGGTCGGGTCCGTCGGGCTCGGGTCCGTCGGGGTCGGATCCGTCGGGCTCGGGTCCGTCGAGGCGGGTCGCGCTGCGGCGGGTTGCGCCGCGGCGGTTTCGTGAGTGGGGGTGACCATGGTCGTCGCCGTCCTCTCGTCGCGGGTCGGGTGGGTCAGTGGCGGTACTGCGCGGCCGGGTGGCTGGCCGGCAGGTCCCGGCCGGGGGCGCCGGTCAGCCGCTCGCGCAGCGACTCGCCGGCCGCGTACTCGCCGCGGAAGAGGCCGCGGGAGCGCAGGATCGGCAGCACCGACTCGACGAACTCCACGGTGGAGGCGGGCTGCACGGTGGGCGAGAGCAGGAAGCCGTCCAGGTCGGCGCCCTCCGCCAGGGCGCAGATCTCGTCGGCGATCTCCTCGGCGGTGCCGACCACCGGGCGGGCGCCGACGCCGTGGGTGTGCCAGTCGGCGAGCACGTCGCCGACGGTCTTGCCGGCGAACCGGGCGACCTGGGTCTGCGACATCTCGGTGGAGAGCTCCGACATCGGGGTGTCCGGCGCGTAGGAGGACAGGTCGAGGCCGGTGAACATGGCGTAGCTGGCGACGGTGACCTCGGGGCGCTGGGCGTCCAGCACGCGCTGCCAGCGGCGCTCGGCGTCCGAGGTGGTGGCGCCGACGACGCAGGAGAACGCGGACATCACCTTGACCTCGTCGGCCCGGCGGCCGGCCTTCACGGCCTCCTCGCGGATCGCCGCGGTGTGCCCGGCGAGCTGCCGGACCGAGCCGCTGCCGACGAACATGCACTCGCCGTGCCGCCCGCCGACCCGCCGGCCGGCCGGGGAGGCGCCGGCCTGGAACAGCACCGGGGTGCCCTGCGGGGAGCGGGCGGTGTTGCCGTAGCCCTGCGAGCGGAAGTACGGACCGTCGTGCTCGACCAGGTGGACCTTCGCCGGGTCGGCGAACCGGCCGGCCTTGTCCTTCTCCAGGGCGTCGGCCTCCCAGGCGCCCTCCCAGTACTTGTAGGCCAGGTCGAGGAAGTCCTCGGCCATCTTGTACCGGTCGTCGTGCGCCACCATCTCCATGCCGAAGGCCTTGACCGCGGTGTCGGCGGTGCCGGTGGTCACGATGTTCCAGCCGAGGCGGCCTTCGGACAGCTGGTCCAGGGTGGCCAGCCGGCGGGCGAACGCGTACGGCGGCTCCACCAGCACCGAGCCGGTCACCACCAGGCCCAGGTCGGTGGTGCTCGCCAGCAGCGCCGAGGCGATCACGAACGGGTCCAGGCGCGGCAGGTCCAGGGTCTCCTCGGTGGCGATCGGCGGGCGCACGCCGTCGATCTCCGACCAGCCCCAGGCGTCGGCCAGGAAGAGGAAGTCCAGCTTGGCGTCCTCGCAGACCTTCGCGATCTCACGCCAGTAGCCGAGGGTGTCGAACAGGTGCCGCCGGCTGTCGGGGTGGCGCCAGGTGGCGGTGCCGCTCGCGTTGGTCTGGGCGTTCTCGAACAGGCCGATCTTGAGGTTCCGCATGGGGTGTTCTCCGTTGAACTGGTGGTGCGGGGGCGTGGGGGGACTGGGAGCCGTCGGGGTACGGCGGGGAACGGCGGGGGCGGGTCAGGAGGCGGTGGGGTCCTCGGGGCCGGTGGCGGCGTCGAGCTGCGCCGCGGACGGCATGGAGGACTGGGCGCCGAGGCCGGTGACGGCCAACGAGGCCGCGCGGACGGCCCGTTCGGCGGCGGCGAGCAGGTCGGCGCCCCGGGCGAGGGAGTCGGCGAGGGCGCCGCAGAAGGTGTCGCCGGCGCCGACGGTGTCGACGGCGTCCACGACGGGGGCCGGCACGTGCACGGCCGGACGGTCCGGCCGCTTGATCAGCGCCCCGTCCGCGCCGAGCGTCACCACGACGGCCCGGCAGGGCAGCGCGGCCCGCTCCAGCAGCTCCCGCGCCGCGTCCGGCCCCGCGGGCTGCTCCGCGCCGAGCAGGGTGGCGAGTTCGCCGAGGTTGGGCACCAGCACGTCGACGGCGGCGAGCACCTCCGGGGCGACCTCCCGGGCCGGGGCCGGGTTGAGGACGACCGTGCCGCCCTGCTCCCGGGCCCGCAGCACCGCGGCGGCGACCACCTCGGCGGCGATCTCGTGCTGCACCAGGACCACCTCGCCCGCCGACCGGACCAGCTGTCGCGGCAGGTCGGCGACCGACAGCTCGGCGTTCGCGCCCGGGTTGACCACGATGGTGTTCTCCCCGGCCCGGTCGACCACCACGGAGGCGATCCCGGTGGAGGCCTCCGGCGCCGGGTGGACCGCCTCGACGTCCACCCCTTCGGCGGCGAGCGCCCGCAGGATGGTCTCGGCGTCCGCGCCGACCCTGGCGACCAGCCGCACCCGGGAGCCGAGCCGGGCCGCCGCGACGGCCTGGTTCGCGCCCTTGCCGCCGACGCCCTCGACGAAGCCCCGCGCGAGCACGGTCTCGCCGGGCCTCGGCAGGTCCTCGACGGTCAGGACGAGGTCGCGGTTGACCGAACCGACGACGGTGATGGCTGGCATCAGCACTGGCATCCGCACTCCCTGGGAGATCGATCTCCCACACTGTGGCCCAGGCCCCGGGAACCGTCAAGTACCCTTCGTGCTGCGCATTCCGCCGACCCGCGACCGCCGAGCCCGCCCCGGACCCGACGATCCCCGCCCCCGACCGCTAAGGACCCGCCCACGTGACAGCGCCCCGACTCCTCGACGTGGCCGCGGCCGCCGGCGTCTCCCGCGCGACCGCCTCACGCGTCCTGGCGGGCACCCCGCGCAACGTCGACCCCGAGCTCGCCCGCCGGGTCGAGGAGGCCGCCCGGCACCTGGGCTACCGGATCAACCACTCCGCCCGGGCGCTGCGCACCGGCTCCACGGGCACCATCGGCGTGGTCGTCCCCTCGCTCGCCAACCCGTACTTCGTCCAGCTCGCCGACGCGATAGCCCGGCAGGTCCGCGCCGCCGGCGGGCAGCTGGTCGTCTCCGACGCCGCCAACGACACCGCCATCGAGGCCGAGCAGATCGAGACCCTGCTCGGCGGCCGGGTCGACGGCCTGCTCGTCGTCCCCGTCTCGGCCGGCGCGTCCGGCCCCGCCGTCCGGGCCGCCGCCAAGCGCGCCCCCGTCGTCCTCTTCGACCGCTGGGCCACCGGCTCCGGGACGGTCGCCGTCACCCTCGACAACGCCGCCGCGATGCGCCTGCTGCTCGACCACCTCGACGGCCTCGGCCGCCACCGGATCGCCCTGGTCGCCGCCGACCAGGCCTCCTCCTCGGGCGCGGAGCGCCTCGCCGCCTTCACCGGGGCCCGCGGCGCCGACGCCACCACCGTCCTGCTGCCCAGCTTCACCACCGACGCCGGCCGCACCGCGGGCCGGCGCATCGCCGAACAGCGCGACCGGATCGACGCCGTGGTCTGCGGCGCGGACGTCCTCGCCGTCGGGCTGGTCAGCACCCTGCAGCGCTCGGCGGTCTCCGTCCCCGGGCAGATCGCCGTCACGGGCTTCGACGACACCGAGATCCTCGAACTCCTCGACCCGCCGATCACCTCCATCCGCCACCCGCTCACCGCGATGGCCGAGCGAGCTCTGACGCTCCTTCAGTCGCCGTCGCGGGAGCGGGTGGAGGGCGTGGAGCGGTTCGCCCCGAAGCTGGTGGTGCGCGCCTCCACGGACGCGACCGCCTGACGGGGCGTCCGGCCTCAGCCGCGGTGCCGGGCGCCCGGACGGCGGCGCATCCGCACCAGGAACCAGCGTCCGACGGCCAGCAGTCCCAGCGCCACCACGCCCTTCGACACCCAGCCGCCGTACTCCTCCACCAACTGCCAGTTGTCGCCCAGCCAGTAGCCCAGCAGCACGAACGCGGTGTTCCACACCAGGCTGCCGAGGAGGGTCATGGCGGTGAAGGCCATCAGCGGCATCCGCTGGATGCCGGCCGGCACCGAGATGAGGCTGCGCACCACCGGCACCATCCGGGCGATCAGCACGGCCTTGCGCCCGTGCCGCTCGAACCAGGCCTCGGCCCGGTCGATCTCGTGGGCGCTGACCATCGGGACGCGGGCGGCGAGCGCGCGGGTCCGCTCCGGGCCGAGCAGGGCGCCCGCGGCGTAGACGATCCAGGAGCCGACCACCGAGCCGACGGTGGTCCAGGCGATGACGGCCGGCAGGCTCAACGTGCCCTGCCCGGCGGCGAATCCGGCGACCGGGAGGATGACCTCGCTGGGGATGAACGGCAGCACGGTGTCGACGAGGTTGGTCAGGCCGGCGCCCGCGGCACCGAGGGTGGTCATCACGTCGACGGCCCAGCCGGCGACTCCCCCGGCAGGCTCGGCGGAGGCGGCGACGGAGACGGTGGCGGGGACGGAGGAGAGCGAAGCGGTGGCCAAGGTTGCGATCATGCCGTCGACGCTAGGAGCCGGGCCGGGCCGCCACCATGCGGTCAACCGTCCGGCCACCCTGCGGTTTTCCGCACCCCCGACCACGACGGCCGCGCCCGGGGCGGCGGGTGGGCCGCCGCCCCGGGCGGGGATACCGGGCCGATCGGGCAGGTCGGGCCGGTCAGGCCACCGAGTCGACGGTGAAGAACTTGCGCAGCGTCTCGGTGACCGTCCAGGTGGTGCGGTCGCCGGGCCGGAAGCCGGCCACCACGCCCGGGCGCAGCTCCAGTTCGGGGCCGCCCTCGACCCGCACCCGGGCGCTGCCGCGCAGCACCACCAGGACCTCGTTGCGCGAGAACGCCCAGGTGAAGGTGGACGGTTCGACCTGCCAGACGCCGCGGACCACCTCGCGGTCGCCGGACTGCCACAGCACGGCCGAGCTCATCCGCGGGCTGCCGGCCAGGACCTCGCCGGGGAAGCCCGGGTCCCTGGTCAGTTCGACGTCCTCGACGGGCACGGCGAAGGGGACGGCGAAGGGGACGGTCGAGGTCATGGCGTTCTCTCCTGGGGTCGCCGGGCGGGTCACGGGGCCGGTCACGGGGCCGGTCACAGGGCGGCGGTGACGGCCTCGCCGAGGAGGGCGAGCCCCTCGGCCAGTTCGTCGTCCGAGACGGTGAGCGGGGGCAGCAGCTTGACCACCTCGCCGACGGCGCCGGAGGTCTCCACCAGCAGCCCCCGGGCGAAGGCCTCCTGGTTGACCCGGTGGGCGGCCGTCGGGTCCGCGAACTCCAGGCCCCAGACCAGGCCGCGGCCCCGGATCCGGGCCCCGCTGTCCGGGTGGGCGGCCGCGATCTCCTCCAGGCCGGCGGCCACCAGCTCGCCGTGCCGCAGGGTCTCCTTCTCCAGGGTGCTGTCCTGCCAGTACTCGCGCAGCGCCGCCGCCCCCGTGACGAAGGCCAGGTTGTGGCCGCGGAAGGTCCCGTTGTGCTCCCCGGGGGCCCAGACGTCGAGTTCCGGGCGGATCAGCGTCAGGGCCATCGGCAGGCCGTAGCCGCTGACCGCCTTGGACAGGCAGACCACGTCCGGGACGATGCTGGCGGTCTCGAAGCTGAAGAACGGCCCGGTGCGGCCGCAGCCCATCTGGACGTCGTCGACGATCAGCACGATGCCGTGCCGGCGGCAGAGGTCCGACAGCTCGCCCAGCCACTGCGGGGAGGCGACGTTGACGCCGCCCTCCCCCTGGACGGTCTCCACGATCACCGCGGCGGGCAGGTCCAGACCGCTGTTGTCGCTCCTGATCATCGACTCGAGCAGGGCCGGCCCGTCGAACGCCCCGCCGCCGAAGCCCTCGTACGGGATGCGGTGGGTGCCGGTCAGCGGCAGGCCCGCCCCGGCGCGCTTGGCGGCGCTGCCGGTCACCGCGAGGGAGCCGAGCGACATGCCGTGGAAGGCGCCGGTGAAGGCGACCACGGTGGACCGCCCGGTGGCCTTGCGGGCCACCTTCAGCGCGGCCTCGACGCTGTTGGTGCCGGTCGGGCCGGGGAACTGGACCCGGTAGTCCAGCCCGCGCGGGTTGAGCACGTACGTCTGGAGGGCCGTCAGGAGTTCCGTCCGGGCGGCGGTGAACAGGTCGAGGCTGTGGGTGATCCCGTCGCCCTTGAGGTAGGAGAGGAGGGCGTCCTTGAGGACCGGCGGGTTGTGGCCGTAGTTGAGCGTGCCGGCCCCGGCGAAGAAGTCCAGGTACCTGCGGCCCTCGTGGTCGTGCAGGTGGGACCCCGTGGCGTGGGTGAACAGCGCGGGCCAGTCGCGGCTGTAGCTGCGGACCTCCGACTCCGTCGCGGTGTCGGACGGCCGGCCGGGGGCGGCGGACTGGCGGGAGGGAAGCGGGGAGGGAATGGCGTGCTCCTTGGGTTCCTGCGGGGCCGGTCGGGGGCCGGTCGGATGGGCCTCAACGGCTGAGCTTGCGCAGCCCGTCGCTGATGGTCTTCGCCCGGATCGAGAGGAGGCTGAACGAGCCCGCGTCGCCGATGCCGTGCGAGGACTCGCACAGGCCGTTCAGGAACAGCGGCGGGGTCCCGGCGACGGACGGCCGGGTCTCGTAGTCGGCGGAGACGTCGAGGTAGCCGTCGGCGTCGAAGGCGAGCCGGTCGGCGACTCCGGCGAGGACCTGCGGGAAGCGGTCCTGGCGCTCGCCCGGTCCGAGGTCGCGGAAGCCGGTGGCCAGCACCACGAGGTCGGCCCTGGCCTGCTCGGTGGCGCCGGTGACCGACTCCACCGCGTCGAACCGGATGCCGTCGGGGCCCGCCTCGGCCGTGGTGATCCGGCGGCTGCCGCGCACCGAGATGCGCTCCTCGCCGTCCAGCCGCTGCTCGTACATCCGGACGTACAGCTCGCGCAGCACGTCGCCGTCGGCGGAGGAGTAGTTGGTCGGCCGCATGTAGGCGTCCAGCGCCCGCTTGCCCTCGCGGGAGGCCCGGTAGTAGTAGTCGGTGAACCCGGGGAAGTAGCCCTCCTCGCTGAACGGGCTGGTGTCCTTCTCCCGCAGGCTGTGCGAGCGCGCCCAGACCGTCACCCGCGCCTCGGGGAAGCGGTGCGAGAGGTCCAGCGTCAGCTCGACCGCGCTCTGGCTGCCGCCGATCACCGCGATCTCGCGCGGCGGCCCGCCGGCCGTCTCCCGCAGGGCCCGGAGGGTGGGCAGGTACCTGGTCAGGTGGCAGACCCGCGGGTCGTCCAGGGCGTCGAACGGCGCCGGGACGTACGGTGCGCGGCCGGTGCCGACCACCAGCGTCCGGGCCAGCCAGTCGCGGCCGTCGGCCGCGGTGACCCGGTAGACGGAGCCGTGCTCGGGGTGCTCCGCCACCTCGACCCCGACGACGGTGGTGCCGTGCTCCACGTACCGGGCGAAGTGCCCGGCGACCCAGTCGATGTACTGCGCGTACTCCTTGCGCAGCGGGAACTCCACCGGGAGGTTGAGGTGGTCCAGCAGCCTGCCCTGCTCGAACAGGTAGTTGATGAAGCTGTAGCGGCTGCGCGGGTTGCGCAGCGACACCAGGTCGCGGACCGGGTGGTTCTGGATGTCCGAGCCGGGCAGCATCATCCCGCCCTGCCAGGGGGTGCCCGGCGCGCTCGCCTCCAGGAAGCGCATGTCGAGGCCGGCGTCCTCCTCCCGCAGCGCGATGGCGAGGGCCAGGTTGGCCGGGCCGAAGCCGATGCCGAGGACGTCGTGGCAGTGGCTCATACCGTCTCCTCCGTGAGCGGCGTGGCGGACGCGGGCGCGGTGCCGGCCGGCAGGAAGGCCCAGGTGGTCTCCCGCACCGGCTCGCCGGGCAGGCCGAGCCAGCTGTGCACCCGCTGGGCCAGCCCGGGCATGACGGGGTGGGCCAGGCCGGCGAAGGCCTTCGCGGCCAGGTACTCCAGGGCGAGGCTGGTCCTGGTCTCCTCGGCGAGCGAGGCGACGGTGCGCAGCGGCTCCTCGGTGGCCCGGAACTCCTCGGCGCGGGCCACCAGGGAGTCGAGCAGCCGCACGTAGCCGCGGGCGGAGAAGCAGGCGGGCAGCAGCAGGCCGTCCGCCTCCTGGATCAGGGACTGGAGCTGCCGGTAGAACTCGCGCTGGCCGTCGGTCCAGGCGCCGGTGACCGGGACCTTGGCCCCGAACCGCTCGCGCAGCGGGCCGAATCCGGCCAGCCAGTCCCGGGCCGCCCGGTACAGCGGGTCCTGTCCGCACTCCTCGGCGACCGGCCGGGAGATGCTGGTGAGCCGCCCCTCGGGGGCGGTGCGCAGCAGGGCGACCCGGACGGCGTCCGGGTCGGCCCCGGCCAGCGCGTCGTCCGCCCAGACCGCGTGGTCGCGGCTGGTGGAGAACTTGTCGCCGTCCAGCTGGAGGAACTGGTTGGTGACGTAGGAGGCGGGCAGCAGCTCCTCGGTGCCGGTGGCGAACGCGAGGGCGGGCAGCAGCACGGTGTAGAAGAAGCCGTTGTCCAGGCCGAGGAAGAGGGCCGTGTGGCCGGGGCCGTGCTCGGCCGTCTCGGCGCGGTTGGCGTCGAGGAAGGTGAGCGCCAGGTCGGCCCACGGGTCGATCCGCTGGGTGCCGTCCTCGGTGCAGGGCACGCCCCACTCGGCGGTGCGGGTCAGCCGGTACGGCGGCAGCCCGCCCGGGGCGTCGAGCAGCCGCTCGACCTGGGCGCGCAGGTCCGCCGAGAGCGTGGTGTGGGCGAGGTGGGCACGCAGGGTGGCGGCGAACCGCTGGAGGTCCAGCCAGTGGCCGCGCTCGGTGCGGGTGGTGGCCGGCTCGCCGCAGATCCGGCAGTGCGGGTCGAGGAGTTCGACCGCCTGGTTGGGCCGGCCGCAGGCCTCGCAGATCTCGCCGTCGCTGGCCGCGCCGCAGTCGGCGCAGGTGCCCCGGGCGAAGGCCTGGAACAGCGAGAGGTCGCAACCGGCGCAGTAGGCGGTCTCCTCCTCCCGGACGGTGACGGCGGGCGATTCGAGCAGCCGGTCGAACCAGGCCCGGACGCGCTCGGCGTGGCCGGCGTCCCGCGAGGGCCGGGTGGTCCGGTGGACGTCGACGCCGGCCGCGGCCAGGGTGCGCAGGATGGCGTCGCCCTGACCGCCGGCGACCTCCTGGGGCGTGCCCTTGCCGAGCCGGGAGGCGGCGGACACGTAGGACTGGTGGTCGTCGGAGCCGGTGACGTACCGCGCCTGGCGGCCCATGTCGCGCAGTGCGCGGGCGAACATGTCCGCCCGGACGTAGGGGCCGGCCAGGTGGCCCAGGTGCAGTCCGCCGTTGGGGGTCGGCGGCGGGCAGAACACCCGGACGTTCTCGGGCAGTTGGTCGCGGGGGGCGAGCCGGTCGAGCGCGGCCGTCGCGGCCTCGGTGTTCTCCCAGTAGACCGAGACCAGGTCGAAGGGCTGGTCCGACTCGTTCCTGATCTCGTGGAAGGAGAAGGGCGTGAGGTAGACCACGTCGCCCTTCGTCAGGACGCGCTCCTCCTCCCCGAGCACCACGGTGGCACGGCCGTCCAGCACGAAGAAGATCTCGCCGTCCTGGTGGGAGTGGCGCTTGGAGACGCTGTGCGCCGGGACGCTGCCGTACACGGACCCGAACGGCAGGCCGGCGATGTCCTCCGCGCTGAGCAGGGAATCCAGGTTCATCTCGTAGGACCACGTCATCCGGGTCCGGTCGAACGTTCGCGTAATCACCCTTCGAGCATGGCCAGTCGACGGGCGGCGTCGCCAGCGATGTCGGCGGCCGGAGGCTGCCGTGGCCACTCGTGGTCAGCTGCCGCGGGCCCTGTGCGCGGGGGCGAGCTGGCATGGTGAGGCCAACACCCCGATCGACCGGAGGGATTGGCATGGCCAGAGGTGTCCGTCGACTGGTGCCGTCGGACGTGCCGGCGTGTCTCGCGCTGGCCGTGGACCGCGACTGGGGGTCCGAGGAGGCCCGGTGGCGGCTGATGCTGGACGTCGGCGACGGGTACGGATGGGAGGGCCCGGACGGCGAGTTGTGCGCCACCGCGGTGCTCTCCCGGTACGGCCGCGCGGGGGTGGTCGGCATGATGCTGGTCGACTCCCGGCACGAGCGGCGCGGGATCGGCCGCGCGCTGATGGAGCATCTGCTCGGCGAGGCGCGCGACTTGGACAGCGTCTTCCTCTACTCCACCGCCCAGGGCCTGCCGCTCTACGAGAAGCTCGGCTTCACCGCCCAGCACGAAGTCGCCATGCACATCGGGGAGTTCGACGCCTCGGCGGCCGGTCCGGCGGTCACCGGCCGGCCGTCCGCCGAGGAGCGGGCGCAGGCCCGGGCGCTGGACGCGGCGGTGCACGGCCTGAACCGGTCCCGACTGCTCGCCCGGCTGCCGGAGTTCGCCGACCGGATGCTGGTCAGCAGGGGCGCCGACGGGCGGGTGGACGGCTACGCCGCGGCCTGGCGCAACCTCGACCGCACGGCGATCGGACCGGTGCTCGCCCCCGGCCCCGAGACGGCCCGGGCCCTGGTGACCGGGCTCGCGGCCGGGAGCGGCGGGCCGGTGCGGCTGGAGTGCAAGGTCACGCCGGACGCGGACCTGCGGGCCTGGGCGCTGCGGTGCGGCCTGGCCGAGGCCGGCCGGACCACCTTCATGGTCCGCGGCGCGCCCCTGCCGACCGACGGGGCGCGGATGTTCGCGCCGCTGATGCACGGACTGGGGTGACCGGCGATGGGAGCGAGGGAGACGACAGGGATGCCACCGCTGACTCCGTACCGGATCGCCGTGATCGGCACCGGCCCCCGGGGCCTGGCCGCGCTGGAACGCCTCGCGGTGCGGCTGGCGGAGCGGCCGCCCGCCCGCGAGGTCGAGATCCTCGCGATCGACGACCACGCGCCCGGCTCCGGGCGGATCTGGCGCCCGGACCAGTCGCGGCTGCTGCTGATGAACACCCCGGCCGGCGAGGTCACCATGTTCTCCGGCCCGTGGCGGGGCGGGGAGCCGAGGCCGGGAGCGGGCCCTTCGCTGGCGCAGTGGTGGAGCGGGGCCGAACCGGAGGCGGGCGGTCCCGCCGCGTACGCCCCGCGCGCCGTGTACGGCCGCTACCTGGAGTTCGTGCTGGACGTGGTGCGCGGCGCGCTGCCGGACGGGGTCCGACTGCGGCCGCTGCGGGCCCGGGTCGACCGGCTGCGCCGCCGGCCCGCGCCGGAGGCCGGCTGGACGCTCACCCTGGCGGACGGCGGCGAACCGGTGGGCAGTGGCGAACCGGTGGACGGCGGCGAACCGCCGGCCGGCCGCGAGCTGGTGGCGGACCGGGTGCTGCTGGCCACCGGCCACAGCGTGCCGCGCCCCGGCCGGGAGCAGCGCGAGCGGGCCGCCTTCGCGGCCCGCCACCGGCTGGCCCACGTGACCGCGGACTCGGCCGCCGACATGCCGCTTGGCCGGATACCGGCCGGCGCCACGGTCGGCGTGCTCGGTCTCGGCATGGCCTTCTACGACGTGCTGAGCCTGCTCACCGAGGGCCGGGGCGGACGGTTCGAGCCGGCCGGCGACGGCCTGCGCTACCTGCCCGGCGGCCGGGAGCCTCGGCTGCTGGCCGGCTCCCGCAGCGGGGTGCCGATGCCGGCCCGGGGCGTGAACCGGAAACGGCCCGACTACGCCTACCGGCCCAGGCTGTTCACCCTCGACCGGGTCGAGGAGCTGCGGGCCCGCGGCCGGATCGACTTCGAGCGGCAGCTGATGCCCTGGCTGCGCGCGGAGCTCGGACTGGTCCACCACGAGGCGGCCCTGCGCGGGCTGCACGGCGACGCGGCGGCGCGGTCCTTCACCGAGCGGGCGGTCGAGGCCGCCCTGCGCGGCCCGGCCACCGAGCCCGAGCGGGTGGTCGCCGAGGAGGCGGCGCGCGCCGGGCTGGCCGACGCCGCGCCGGTCGACCTGACCGCCTGGGCGCGGCCGTTCGCCGGCCGGGACTTCCCCGACCGGGCCTCCTACCAGCGGGAGTTGGCCGCCCACCTGACCGAGGACCTGGAGCACTGCGCCCGGGGCAACCTCGACGACCCGCTGAAGGCGTCCGTGGAACTGCTGCGGGTGGTCCGGCACGTCATCCGGGCCGCCGTCGACCGCTCCGGTCTCACGCCGCGCTCCCACGACGGCTGGTTCCTGCCGGTCTTCGCCCCGGTCTGCGCCCAACTCTCCAGCGGGCCTCCGGTGTTCCGCGTCCAGCAGGTGCTGGCGCTGCTGCGCGCCGGGGTGCTGGAGGTCGTCGGCCCGGACGCGCGGTTCACCGCCGACGCGGCGACGGGGAGGTTCACCGCGTGGTCCCCGAGGGTCGCCGGGGCGCCGACCCCGCTCGACGGGCTGATCGACGCCCGCATCCCCGCCCCGGACGTGCGCGGCGACAGCTCGCCGCTGATCCGCGACCTGGTCGGGCGCGGCACCGTCACCAGCTACGTCAACGCCTGGGACGGCGAGCTCTTCGACACCGGCGGGCTCGCGGTGACCGAGGCGCCGTTCCACCCGGTCGACGCCGACGGGCGGGCGGCGGACCACCTCTACGCCTCCGGCATCCCGCTGGAGAACGTCCGCTGGTTCACCCAGGTCGGCAGCGGGCGCCCCGGTGTCTGGACCGACTTCACCCGGGAGGCCGACGCGATCGCCGAGGACCTGGCCGCCGCCGTGGCCGGGGACCGCGCGCTCGCCGCTCCCTGACCGGTCGCGCGCTCCCCCGGGCCGGCCCCCCGCCGGGGTCTACGGCACGCTCCGGCCAGGGCAACAAGCGGTCACCGCAAAACATGGACACCCCTGCGCGGACCGGCAGAGAATCGCCAGTCAGCGGGGACCTTTCACCACCGGGGATGGAGAACCCACCATGAGCACCGCCGAGTTCGACCGGCACGCCGACGAACTGCCGCACCCCGCCGAGGAGTTCCTCGGCCTCCCCGACGCCCCGGCCGCTGTGCCGGTGACCCCGTGACCGGCGCCGGGCCCGCCGCGCCCCGGCGCGTGGACCAGGTCACCGAGCAGTACCTGAAGGACTGCGCCCGACCCGGCGGCGCACTGCTCGACGTGGTGCGCACCGCCGCCTACCCCCCGGCCTTCCGGGACTGCTGGGCCGAACGGATGCTGGCCCGCCCGCTGTTCGTCCCCGAGGGCGAGCTGCGGGCCTTCACCCGGGACCTGGACGCGTTCGTCGACCTGCTGGAGTCGATCCCGCAGCGGCTGTTCGACGCGGACCTGGGCCGCTACTGCGACCACCTCGGCATCGACCCGGCCCGGGCCGCGGTGCTGCGCCGGTTCGCCGTCGGCCCGCTGGTCCGCTACGGCCGGGCCGACGTGCTCCACGACGGGAGCGCCTTCCGGCTGCTGGAGATCAACATGGCCAGCAACCTGGGCGGCACCGACCGCGCCGAGATGCAGCGGGTCCTGATGGAGACGCCCGCCTTCCGCGCCTTCGCCGGGGAGCACGGCCTCGGCTACGTCCACACCGGCGAGCGGATCCTGCGGATGCTGGCCGCCGCCCGGCCCGGAGCCGGGGACGGCCCGGCGAGCTACGCGCTGGTCTGCGGGCGGGGCGGCCTGGCCAGGTACCGCCACCTGCTGCTGGGCTTCCAGGAGATGATGGGCCGGCTCGGCCTGGCGTTCCGCCTCGGCGAGCTGGACGACGTCGGCGAGCGCTCCGGGCGGGTCCTGCTCGACGGCACGCCGGTCGACGTGGTGCTGCGCTTCTTCAACGTCGACGAGGTCTGCGCGGACGCCGTCACCGCCGCCCGCGCCGAGGTGCTGTTCCGCGCCCACGAGGAGGGCCGGGCGCTGCTCTGGTCCCCGATCAACGGCTCGCTGTTCTCCAACAAGGGCACCATGGCGCTGCTCTCGGACCCGGCGACCCGGCAGCTGCTCACCGCCGAGGAGGCGGCGACGGTCGACCGGGTGCTCCCGCCGACCTTCCTGCTGACGGCGGACACCGTCGAGTACTGCCGCGACCGGCGCCGGGAGCTGATCCTCAAGCCGCTGCGCGACTTCGGCGGCCGGGGCATCGTGCCCGGCTGGCGGCTGGACGACGGCGCGTGGCACACGGCGCTCGACGAGGGCGTCCGGCAGCACTACGCGGTCCAGCGGCGGGTGCGCCCCGCCCCGGAACCCGTGGTCTCCCCGGAGACGGGGCGGACCGAGGACTGGCACGCCGTCTGGGGCGTGTTCTTCACCCCCGAGGGCTACGCCGGAACCGATGTGCGAGCCGCTCCGGCGGCCCACAGCGCGGTCGTCAACTACGGGCTCAACCCCGAGGTGCGCACCGGCTGCGTCTTCACCTACCCGTCGGGAGCACCGTCATGACCGCCGCAGGCTTCGAGACCGCCGAGTCCGCCGAGGTAGCCCGCCGGGGCTGGGCCGAACTGCTGCGCCCCGAGGACCTCTACCTCGGGGAGCGCTGGCTCAAGGTCGCCGAGCGCACCGCCGGCTGCCCGATGCGCTACCTGCTGCACGACGAGGACGGGGTGCCCACCGCCGGGCTCGCCACCGCGCTGGCCGACGCCACCGCGCCCTGGGTGCTGGGCCGCCCCGACACCCTGCTCGGGTTCAGCGCCGAGGCCGGCCGCCCCGGCGCGGCGGAGATCCTCGCGGCGCTGCCCGGCCCGCCCGCCGACAGCCTGCTGCCCACCCTGGTCTGCGGCGGCCGGCACATGGGGCGCAGCCGGGTGGTCACCCGCGCCGGCACCGGCCGCGCCGCGATCGAGGCGCTGGTGGCCCGGGCCGAGGAGCTCGCCGCCGAACAGGGCGCCGCCTCGGTCGCGTTCCCCTTCGTCGAGGAGGGCGACGCCCCGCTGCGCGCGGTGCTGGAGGCGCGCGGCTACCTGCGCCACGAGTCGGGCCGCTACAGCACGCTCGCCGTCGGGCCGGGCGGCTTCGAGGAGTACCTGACCGGCTTCTCCGGCACCCGGCGCCGCTCGGTGCAGGCCGAGCGGCGCCGGATCCGGGCGGCCGGCGTGGAGTTGCGGATCGAGCCGCTGAGCGCCGGGCTCGTCCCCCGGCTCGGCGAGCTGGAGGCGCAGCTGATGGCCAAGTACGGGATCACCTGGACGGCGGCGCAGACCGAGGAGGTGCTCGGCGAGATGCTGGCCGCCTTCGGCGAGGACGTCCTGGTGGTGCTGGCCGAGGCCGACGGCGCGATCCGGGGCTTCGCCACCCTGCTGGAGTTCCGGGGCCACTGGTACGCCCGGCAGAGCGGGTTCGACTACGCCTACCAGTCGGAGAAGAAGCTCGCGCTGTACTTCGAGACCGTCTACTACTTCCCGGTCGAGGCCGCGGCCCGGCGCGGCATCGGCGCCATCCAGTTCGGCCTCGGCAGCGAGGACACCAAGCTCTCGCGCGGCTGCACGGCCGAGACCCAGTACGGCTACCTGCTGCCGCTGGGCGTCTGACCCCCTCCCCCGAACGACCATCGAGGACTCCATGACCGACGGCCCTGTGATCGCCATCGTCGAGACCGGCAGGGGCGAGTACGGACTCCAGCCCCTCATCCGCGCCCGGGAGTTGGGCCTCCGCCCGGTGCTGGTCACCGACGACCTCGGCCGGTACGCCGTCGACGACGCGTCCCGGGAGCTCATCGAGCGGACCGTCCACGCCGTGGTGTCCGCCGACACCACGGACGGCGCCGCGGTGACCGAGGCGCTGCGCCCGTACCAGGAGCGCGGCGAACTGTGCGGCGCGCTCGCGGTGATCGACTACTACGTGACCGTGGTCGCCGAGGCCGCCCGGGCGCTCGGGCTGCCCGGTCTCGCCCCGCAGGCGGCGCACGCCGCGCGCAACAAGCTGCGCACCCGCGAGGTCTGCCTGGAGCACGGGGTGCCGGCGCCCCGGTTCGTCCGGGCGATGTCGGCGCGGGAGGCCGTCCGGGCCGCCGAGTCGGTCGGGTTCCCCTGCGTGGTCAAGCCGTTGACCGAGGCGGCCAGCATCGGTGTCCGGCTGTGCCGGACGGCCGAGGAGGTCGCCGGGCACTACGGGCTGCTGACCGAGTCGGCGCTCGACATGCGCGGGATCGCCAAGCCCGGCGGCGTCCTCGTCGAGGAGTACCTGACCGGGTACGAGCTGAGCGTGGAGGTCCTCACCACCGGCGCCGGCCCGCAGGTCGTCGGGGTGACGGACAAGGCACTCGCCCCGCACCCGTACTTCGTGGAGATCGGCGAGACCTTCCCGACCCAACTCCCGGACGCGGTACGGGACGAGGCCGTCGCGGTGGCGCTGGCGGCGCTCAGGGCGATCGGCCACGACTTCGGCGCCGCCCACGTGGAGATCAAGATGACCGCCGACGGCCCCCGGCTGGTCGAGGTCAACGCCCGGATGGCCGGCGCCCAGATCGGCCGGATCATCCGGGAGGCCACCGGGCTGGACCTGCTGGCCGAGGTGCTGCGCCTGCACGCGGGCCTGGAGCCGGAGCTGTCCGTCAGCCGGAACGCGGCGGCCGCCTCGCGCTACCTGACCGCGGTGGACGGCGGGGTGCTGGACGGGTTCGGCGGGGTGGACCTGGTGGAGCGGCTGCCCGGCGTGCTCGCGGTGGACCTCTACGCCCGGCCGGGCACCGAGGTGCGCCGGGGGCGCAGCAACGCCGACGTCCTCGGGCACCTGGTGGTGCGGGCCGACACCCCGGCCGAGGCGGCCCGCTGGGCGGAGACGGCGGCGCTGATGCTGACGGCCGAGGTGCGCCCGGCGGACGAACCGTGCTGAGCTCGCTCACCGCCGCGCTGCCGCGCGGCCGCGGTGCGGCGCCGTTCGCGGCGGCCGGCTTCGCCAACGCGGTGGGGATGGGCGTCTACTACCCGTTCGCGCTGCTGTTCTTCCAGTCGGTGCTGCACGTCTCGCTGTCCCGGATCGGGGTGGGCCTGACCGCGGCGGCGCTGATCGCGCTGCCGCTGATGCCGTGGGTCGGCCGCCGGATCGACGAGTTCGGGCCCAAGCGGGTGCTCTTCGTCAGTACGGCCGTCCGGGCGGCGGCCTTCGCCGCCTTCCCGCTGGTGGGCTCCTTCCCGGAGTTCGTGGGCCTGAGCGTGCTGGTCGCCCTGACCATGCGCACCGAGCAGGCCGCGAGCCCGGTGCTCGCCACCGTGCTCGCGGGCGACGGGCCGCGCGGGCCCTGGCTGGCGCTGTCCCGCGCGATGTTCAACGCGGGCTTCAGCCTGGGCGCCCTGGCCGCCGGGCTGGTCGCCACCGCGACCGGCGGGAAGCTGGTCGCGGTGGGCCTGGCGAACGCGCTGTGCATCGCCGTCACCTCGCTGCTCTACCTGGCGCTGCCGGGCGGCCGGACGGACCCCGCCGACCGGCCCGGCGCCCGGACGGCCAAGCCCTGGCGCAACGGCCCCTTCCGAGCCGTCGTCGCGGCCGGCGCCGGGCTGTGGATCATCGCGGTGGGGGTGGAGACGGCCCTGCCGGTGCACCTGCTGCACGGGCTGTCCATGCCGCCGTGGACGGTCAGCGCCCTGTTCGCGGTGAACACCCTGCTGCTCACCTTCTGCCAGGTCCCGGTGGCCCACCGGTTGGAGCGCTACCGCCCGGGCGCCCTGGTGGCGGTCGGGTCGGTGCTGCACATCGCGCTGCTCGCGGCGCTGGCCGTCGCCGGGAGCCTGGGCTCCGCCGTCCGGATCCCGGTGCTCGCGGTCGCCATGGCCGTCTACACCCTCGGCGAGCTGATCACCTCGCAGGCCGTCCTCACCCTGCTCACCTCGCTGGCACCGGAGCCGCACCGGGGCTCCTACCTCGCCTTCAACCAGATGTTCATCGGGCTGGCGAACGCGCTGGCGCCGCTGCTGGTGACGGTGACCCTGGACCGCTCGGCGGCCGCCCTGTGGTGGCTGCTCGCCGCCTGCGCCGTGCTGATCGCGGTGTTCGCCCGCCGCGACGGACAGCCCGACCACGACAGGCAGCCCGACCACGACGGCCGGACCGGCACACCGGTCGACGGCCCGGACCAGGACGGGGAGGCGGCCCGTGCCTGAGCCGGACCCGGAGTTCACCCGGCTCCCCTACCGCCGACTGTCCGAGGCCGCCCTCGGCCGGGCCGTCGAACTGGGCGCGGAGCACGCCGACTTCCGCTTCGAGCGGGTCCGCGACGCCTCCTGGCGGCTGCGCGACGCCCGGCTGACCGGCGCCTTCGACACGGTCGCCACCGGCTTCGCGGTGCGGGTCCTGCACCAGGGCGTGTGGGGGTTCGCCGCCGGCACCGAACACACCGCCGAAGCGGCGGTCGCCGCGGTCGAGCGGGCGGTGGCCGCCGCGGCGGCGGCCCGGCCGCTGACCCGGGCCCGGACCGAACCGGCCCCGGAGCCGGTCCACCGGGACCGCGTCTGGGTCTCCTCGTACCGGGTCGACCCGTTCGCGCTCTCCCCGCGGGAGCGGACGGCGCTGCTCGCCGAGCGCAGCGCCGCACTGCTGGCCGGCGCCGGGGTGCGACACGTGGACGCCGCCCTCCAGGCCGTCCGGGAGAGCAAGTACTACGCGGACACCGCCGGAACCTCGACCGTCCAGCAACGGGTGCGCGTGCTCCCGGAGTTCACCGCGTACCGGCCCGACCCCCGGTCGGGGGCTCTGGTGAGCCTGCGGACCACCGCCCCCTCGGCCGGGCGGGGCTGGGAGTACCTCACCGGGGAGGGCTGGGACTGGGACACCGAACTCGCCGCGCTCCCCGACCTGTTGGCGGAGAAGGCGGCGGCACCCTCGGTCACCCCGGGCAGCTACGACCTGGTGATCGACCCGACCAACCTGTGGCTGACCCTGCACGAGACCGTCGGCCACGCCACCGAGCTGGACCGGGCGATCGGCCACGAGGCGGCCTTCGCCGGCACCTCCTTCGCCACGCCCGACCGGCTCGGCGAGCTGCGCTACGGCTCGCCCGCCATGCACGTCACCGCGGACCGCACGGCCGAACACGGCCTGGCCACCGTCGGTTTCGACGACGAGGGGGTGGCCGCCCAGCAGTGGGACCTGGTCCGGGAGGGCATGCTGACCGGGTTCCAGGTCGACCGCGGCACCGCCGCCCGGGCCGGGCTGCCGCGCTCCAACGGTTGCGCCTTCGCGGGCGGCTTCGACCGGGCGCCGCTCCAGCGGATGCCCAACGTCTCGCTGCGGCCCGCACCGGACGGACCGGACCTCGACGCGCTGCTGTCCCGGGTCCGGGACGGGATCTACGTGGTGGGCGACGACTCCTGGTCGATCGACACCCGGCGGCAGAACTTCCAGTTCACCGGCCAGCGCTTCCACCGCATCCGCGACGGACGGCTGGCGGGGCAGGTCAGGGACGCCGCGTACCAGTCCACCACCGTCGACTTCTGGCGGTCCCTCGAAGCGGTCGGCGGGCCCGGGACCTACCTGCTGTGCGGGGCGTTCCACTGCGGCAAGGGGCAGCCCGTCCAGGTCGCGCCCGCCGGGCACGGCTCCCCCGCGGCCCTCTTCCGCCAGGTCAACGTCCTCAACACGACTGGAGCGAACCCCCGTTGATACCGGCACGGGAACTGATCGAACGGGCCCTCGGGCACTCCCGGGCCGCCCACTGCACGGTGGTCGTCGACGACTCCACCGAGACCTGGCTGCGCTGGTCCGACGGCGACCTGACCGCCAACGGCAGCGCGGACGGGCGCCGGGTCACGGTCCTGTCGGCCGTCCCGGGCGGCGGCGGGACGGCGCTCGGCAGCCGCTCCGCGACCGGCGTCGGGCCGGACGGGCTGGAGGCCCTCGTCCGGGCCGCCGAGGCGGCGGCCGGGCAGGCGCCGCCGGGCGGCGGGAGCGTCGAGCCCCTCGGCCCCGGACTCCCCGGCGGCGCGGGTGACTTCGCGGGTGACGCCACGGTTGCCGTCACGGGTGGCTTCGCGGGTGACTTCGCGGACGGGGAGCCGGCCGCCCCGCACCGCCTCGGTGACCTCGTCCCGGCCCTGGCCGACTGGCAGCGGCGCGCCGCCACCCCGCTGGCCGGTTTCGCCCACCACACCACCGTCACCACCCGGCTCGGCTCCTCCACCGGCCTGCGGCTGCGCCACACCCAGCCCACCGGCACCCTCGAACTCCAGGCCCGCTCGTCCGACGGCACCCGGTCGGCCTGGGCCGGCACGGTCGGGCCCGACCTCGGCGGCGTCGACCTGGCCGCCCTGGAGTCACTGACCACCGACCGGCTGCGCCGGGCCCTGCCGTACCGGCCGCTGCCGCCCGGCCGGTACGAGGTGATCCTCCCGCCCGGCGCCGTGGCCGACCTGATGATCACCGCCTACCGGGTCGCCGGGGCCGACGACGCGGTCGAGGGCCGCACCGTCTTCGGCCGCCCGGGCGGCGGCACCCGGCTGGGCGAGCGGCTCGCCGCCCTGCCGCTCACCCTGCGCAGCGACCCGGCCGAACCCGGCCTGGAGTGCCCGCCCTTCGTGCTGTCCCGGGGCGCCGTCTCGGACGTCTTCGGCGGCGCCGTGCAGGCCGGCTCCGACCCGCTGGACAACGGCCTCCCGCTGGGCCCGGTGGACTGGATCAGGGACGGCGTGCTGACCTCGCTGCTCACCAGCCGGGCCGGCGCCGCCCGGCTGGGCCTGCCGGTGCGCCCGGCGGTCGGCAACCTGGTCCTCGACGGCGGGGGCACCGCCTCGCTCGCCGAGATGGTCCGCACCACCCGGCGCGGCCTGCTGCTGACCTGCCTCTGGTACATGCGCCGGACCGACGCCGCCACCCTGTCGCTGACCGGCCTCACCCGGGACGGGGTCTACCTGGTCGAGGACGGGGAGATCACCGCCGAGACGGACGACTTCCGCTTCGCCGAGTCCCCGGTCTCCCTGCTCGCCCGTGCCACCGGGGCGGGCCGCACGGAGCGGGCGCTGGCCCGCGAGTTCGGCGCGCACTTCCCCCGGACGGCGATGCCGCCGCTGCGGATCCCCGACTTCCACCTGACCTCCGTCAGCCCGGCCGCGCGCGGGCGCTGAGCCCGGGCCGGGCGGCTCGGGGTCGGGCCGGGCGGTTCGGGGTCGGGCGGCTCAGACCCAGCCGCGCCGGCCGGCCAGCACCCCGGCCTGGAAGCGGCTGGTCGCGTCGAGGCGCCCGGCCAGCTCGGCGATCCGCCGGCGCACCGTGCGCAGCGAGACCCCCAGGTGGCGCCCGGCCACCTCGTCGGTCATCCCCTTGGCCAGCAGGCGCAGCAACTCCCGCTCGGAGGGTGTCAGTTCGCCGTCCCCGGGGTCGTTCACCGGAGCGCCGAACGGGGTGCCGCCGTCCCAGTACCGCTCGAAGAGCGCCAGCAGCGCGACCAGCATGCTCTTGCCGGTCAGGACCAGGGCGCCCTGCTCCCGGTCGGCCGGGTCGACCGGCAGCAGGGCGGCCTCCCGGTCGAAGATGATCATCGTCAGCGGCAGCACCGGCGTGGTGCGGATCTCGGCCCCGCTCTCGGTGAGCCAGCGGACGTGCTCGTGCGTCGGCGGGTGGTTGCGGATGCTCTCCAGGTACACGCTGCGCAGCGCCACCCCGCGTTCCAGCGCGGCCCGGTCGGTCGCCCGCCCGGCCTCCAGCGCGGCCGGCTCGTAGAGCCCGGAGCTGAAGGAGATGATCTCGGTGGTGCTGCGGCAGGTGAGTTCCTCGATCCTGGTGCGGATCGCGTCGATGCCCTCCAGGCGCTGCAGCCCGTGGCTGCCGGGGACGTAGCCCACCGTGGCGTACTCGGACACCAGGTGCGCCATGGCGGCCCGGCGGCGCTCCAGCTCCTGGCGCTGGCGCAGCAGCTGCTCCTCCTCGTCGGCGAGCAGTGCGCGCACCGCCACCTCCGGACTGATCGGCAGCAGCAGATCGGCGTCCTCCCAGGAGCGCCGGATCAGCGACATGTCGGTCAGCCGGGAGACCGCCTCCCGGACCTCCGCCTCGTCCGCCCCGAGGTCGGACACCAGCTCTCCGGTCCGCCGTCCGGCGGTGCGGAGCAACTGCCGGTAGACCGCTTCCGTCAATCCGTCCAGTCCGAGCACGAGCGCCTTCCCCCTGGCCAGCTACTAGCCTCCCACGCAGGCGGCCAATCATATTCAGAGATTGGTATAGAAATGCAATGTGCTCCCGCCGGTTGTCTCATTTCCCGGCGGAGAGCGGCGCGGAGCCGCCGCGCCGACCGGAAGTCGTCCGCGCGGCGGCTCGTTTCCGGTGCGGGGACCGGTGCAAGAACCAGTGCAAGAACCGGTGCGGGGACCGGTCACCACTCCGTGGTGCCCGGAGCGGACACCGCCACGGTCGCGGCCTGGGCGGCGGTGGCGGCGGTCAGCCCGACGGCGGGAACCGCGAGCAGGGTCAGCAGCAGGAGGGCGGCGTGGCGGGCGAGACGCATGGTCTTCCTTCCGGTCGTGGACCCCGGGCGGGCCCCGTGGCGGTGCGTGGTTCTCCTGGAAGGATCCTCACCGATGCCCGGTGCCCGGCGTAAGCGATTTCGGCGGCCGGAAGTGTCAATGGCCCGCTGTGGACAGCTCCCCGGTCAGACCTCCGGCGGCAGCCGGAAGTAGCCGGGCAGCTCGGCCGGCAGCCGCCGCCCCGGCCGCACCAGCCGTCCACCGGCCGACCGGCGCAGGTCGGCCGGGACCCCGAGCTGCCCGGCGATGAACGCCGACCAGCCGGGGAGCATCGGCCGCGCCGCCAGCGCCAGGACCGCCAGCAGTTCGACGTGCGCGGCCAGCCTCGCCCCCCGGACCTCCGGCCGCACCAGCGGGGATCTGCCGAGCCGCTGGACGTCGCGCCGCGCCTGCGCCGTCGCCCGCGCCAGGGCGGCCGCGGCGAGGTCCGGCGCGAAGCCCTCCGTGGAGAGCCACCGCCGCAGCTCGCGCGGGACGGTGCGCAGCAGCCGCCCGGCGACGCCGTCCCGTTCCATGGCCGGCCTGACGACGTGCCCGACGCCGAACGGGCCGGCGGCCGAGCGGAACAGCTGGTCGATCCACTGCTCGACCTCCTCGATCAGAACCACCTGGATCGTCTCGGCCAGCTCCCGCTCGTCCAGGACCGGCGGGCGGCCGTGGGACCACAGCAGGCAGGCGTGGAAGCGCAGCGCGTCCCGGTCCGCCGGGTGCGCGTTCAAGCGGCCGCCCCGCTCGGCGCGCGGCGGCCCGGCGGGCTCGGAAGGGCGGGTGGGGCGCTGGACACGACAACTCCTCGAACGGCAGGACTCACGACGCGCATGCGGGGTTCACCATCCTGCCGACCGCCCCACCGCCGCACGCCGTGTCGGGCGTGGCAATGAGCTGCAACGGCCTGAGGCGGCCACCGGCTCAGCCGGCCCGGTAGAGCTCGGCGGTCAGGAAGGCCAGGTCCAGCGACTGCCCGTGGTTGAGCCGCGGATCGCAGGCGGACTCGTAGCGCCGCCGCAGGTCCCGCTCGTCGAGCCGGTCGCCGCCGCCCAGGCACTCGGTCACCTGATCGCCCGTCAACTCGACGTGCAGTCCGCCCGGATGGGTGCCCAGCGCACGGTGCACCTCGAAGAAGCCGCGCACCTCGTCCAGGATGTCGTCCATCCGCCGGGTCTTGTGGCCGCTCGCCGTCCCGAAGGTGTTGCCGTGCATCGGGTCGCAGACCCAGAGCACCGGGGCGCCGGCGGCGGCGACCCGCTCCACCAGCCGGGGCAGCACCTCCCGGATCCGGCGCGCGCCCATCCGGGTGATGAAGGTGAGCCGGCCCGGCTCCCGTTCCGGGTCCAGCAGCTCGACCAGGGCGAGCGCCTCCTCGGGCGTGGTCGTCGGGCCCAGCTTGACCGCGACCGGGTTTCCCACCTCGGCGGCGAACGCCAGGTGCGCGCCGTCGAGTTGGCGGGTCCGCTCGCCGATCCAGAGCAGGTGCCCGGAGGAGCCGTAGCGCCGCCCGGTGCGCGGATCGGTGCGGACCAGCGCCTCCTCGTAGTCCAGCAGCAGCGCCTCGTGGCTGGTGAAGAACTCGGCGGTGTCCAGCGCCCGGCCGCCGGCCCCGCAGGCGTCCAGGAACCGCATCGCCCGGTCGATCTCGTCGGCCAGTCGCGCGTAGCGGCGTCCGGCGGGCGAGCTCGCCACGAACTCCCGGTTCCACTCGTGCACTTGGCGCAGTCCGGCGAAGCCTCCACCGGTCAGGGCGCGCAGCAGGTTCAGGGTGGCCGCGGAGGAGTGGTAGGCGCGGATCAGCCGGCGCGGGTCGGGGCGGCGGGCGGCGGCGGTGAAGGCCCGGCCGTTGACCGCGTCGCCCCGGTAGCTGGGCAGGGACACCCCGTCGCGCTCCTCGAACGGCTGGGAGCGCGGTTTGGCGTACTGCCCGGCGATCCGGCCGACCTTCACCACCGGCACCGAGGCGGCGTAGCCGAGCACCGCGGACATCTGGAGCAGGGTGCGCAGCTTGGCCCGCACCTGGTCGGCCGAGGCGCCGTCGAAGGTCTCGGCGCAGTCCCCGCCCTGGAGCAGGAAGGCCTCGCCGCGGGCGGCCGCGGCCAGCCGGCCGCGCAGGGTCCGGCACTCCTCGGGGAGCACCAGGGGCGGCGCGGCGGCCAGTTCCGCCCGTACCGCGCCGAGTTCGGTGGGGTCGGGCCAGTGCGGCCGCTGGGCCGCGGGGCGCCCGGGCCGGGCCGGGGCGGCCGGACCGAGGGCGAGCTCCAGGTCGAGCGGGAGGCCGGGCGAGGTGACGGTCATGGCGTGCGCTGCGCGGCGACCGGGCGGACGCCGCTCTCCTCTCCGTCGGTGGACGGGCCCGGGGCGGTCCCCGGGCCCGGGGCGGTCAGGGCGGTGACGGCGTTCTCGATGATCCGGCGGCCGACGGCACCCTTGGCGGTCATGATCGACTCCGGGTGGAACTGCACCGCGGCGAGCGGCCGGTGGCGGTGCTCCAGCGCCATCACCACGCCGTCGTCGGTCCGGGCGGTGACCAGCAGTTCGGCGGGCAGGGTGCCGGCCGCCACGTGCAGCGAGTGGTAGCGGCCGACCTCGAAGACCGGCGGCAGGCCGGCCAACAGCCGGGAGCCGGGCACGGTGACGGTGACCCGCGAGGCCTTGCCGTGGACCGGGCGGTCCAGGGTCTCCAGGGTGGCGCCGAAGTGCTCGCCGAGCGCCTGGAGTCCGAGGCAGACGCCCAGCACCGGCAGGTCGAGCCGGTCGGCCGCGGCGAGCGTGGCGCCGAGGTCGAAGTCGCCCGGGCGGCCGGGCCCCGGGGAGAGCACCAGCAGGTCGGGCCGCTCCCGCTCCAGCACGTCGAGGTGGCGGCCGCTGCGGTAGGTGGCCACCTCGGCGCCGGTCTGCCGCAGGTAGTCGGCCAGGCAGTGGACGAAGGAGTCCCGGTGGTCGACCAGCAGGATCCGCTTGCCCCGCCCCGGCAGGGCCGGGCGGGTCCGCCGCGGGGCGCGGGCGGCCGCGGCGGGCCCCTCCAGCGCGCGCAGCAGCGCGGCGGCCTTCAGCTCGGTCTCCGCCTCCTCCGCCTCGGGCCGCGAGTCGTGCAGCAGGGTCGCGCCGGCCCGGACGGTGGCCACGCCGTCCCGGATCTGGATGGTGCGCAGGGTCAGCACGGTGTCCAGGCCGCCGTCGAAGCCGAGCTGCCCCACCGCCCCGCCGTACCAGCGGCGCGGCGAGCGCTCGGTGCGCTCGATGAACTGCATCGCGGGCAGCTTGGGGGCGCCGGTCACGGTGACGGCCCACAGGTGGGTGAGGAAGGCGTCCAGCGCGTCCCGGTCCGGGCGCAGCTCGCCCTCCACCCGGTCCACGGTGTGGATGAGCGTGGAGTAGAGCTCGATCCGGCGGCGCTCGGTGACCCGCACCGTGCCCGGTACGCAGACCCGGGCCTTGTCGTTGCGGTCGACGTCGGTGCACATGGTCAGCTCGGACTCCTCCTTGACGGAGCCGAGCAGTTCGCGGATCCGGTCGGCGTCCTCCAGCGCGTCCCGGCCGCGGGCGATGGTCCCGCTGATCGGGGAGCTCTCGACCAGGGTGCGCGGCAGGCCGTGCGCCTCGTCCGGCCGGACCCGGACGAACCGCTCCGGGGAGGCACCGACCAGGTACTCGCCGCGGCCCAGGTTGGCCAGCAGGCTGTGCGGGGCCGGGTTCCCGGCGTACAGCCGGGCGAAGACGCGGGACGGGGGCTCGGGGCACGGCCGGTGGAACACCTGGCCCGGCACCACCTCGAACAGGTCCCCGGAGCGGAACAGCGGCATCGCCCGCCGCACCACCTCGGCGTAGCCGCCCACCGGGTGGTCGCGCTCCAGCTCCGGCACCCCGGGGGTGAAGGGTTCGGCGGCGGTCGTCCCGGGCAGCCCGGGGGTGGTCAGCCCGCGGTGGGCGAACTCGTAGCGGTGAATCCTCAGTTCGTCGCTTTCCAGGTCGAACTCATGGATCTGGTCGGGAAGTTGGAGTACCAGATCGCGGTCGCCGGTCTGCCGCGGGCGGCACAGCTCGATCGGCTCCAGCCGGAAGGCCAGGTCGTAGCCGAAGGCGCCGTACAGTCCGAGCAGCCGGTCGGCCGGGGAGGCCATGGCGTCGAGCACGGCGCGCACCGCGCGGAACGCCCCGGCCTGCCGGGTGCGCTCCTCCTCGGCGAAGTGGGCGGCCGGCGCCGGGACGCGGCCGGTCAGGCCCTCGGGGTGCCCGGTGACGCCGGTCAGCACCCCGGTGAGCGCGGTGCGCAGCGCACCGAGCAGCACCAGGCCCCGGGCGTTGTTCGCGGACACCGTCAACTCGTCGCCGCTCAGTGCCAGTTCGACCGGCGGGTCGACGTATCCGACGGCCCGGTGCGGGCCCCGGTGGACGAGCAGGCCGCGCCGCTGGTCGAGGGCCCGGGTCAGCTCCGCCATGGCGGCCCGGGCGCCCGCGCGGCGTTCGGTGGCCCGGGTGACGGTGACCCCGGCCGGAGTGGTCCAACTGGCGCGGTCCACCGGTGAGTCGGCCGGGCGGCGCTCGGTCTCCAGAATCGTCATCGAAACTCTCTGTGGTGATGGTCCGTCGGATGCGGTGGTCAGACGCCGAGCGAGCGGCCGATGATCTCCTTCATGATCTCGTTGGTGCCGCCGTAGATCGGGTGCACCCGGGTGTCGACGTACGCCCTGGCCACCGGGTACTCGCGCATGAACCCGTAGCCGCCGTGCAGTTGGACGCACCGGTCGAGCACCCGGCGCTGGAGGTCGGTGGCCCACCACTTGGCCTTGGCGGCGCCCACCTCGTCCAGCCGGCCGGCGTTGTGCCGCTCGACGCACCGGTCCACGTAGGTCCGGGCGATCTCCAGTTCGGTGGCCATCTCGGCGAGTTCGAAGCGGATGTGCTGGAAGGAGCCGATCGGCTGCCCGAAGGCGGTGCGGGTCCTGCAGTGCGCCAGGGTGTGCGCGAAGGCGGTCTCGGCGCCGGCCACCGCGTAGGCGGCGATGCCCAGGCGTTCCTGCGGCAGGTTGTCCGCCAGGTGCAGGAAGCCCCGGCCCGGGCGGCCGAGCAGGTTGGCGGCCGGCACCCGGACGTCGTCGAAGAAGAGCTCGGCGGTGTCCTGGGCGCGCATGCCGATCTTGTCCAGCTTGCGGCCGCGCTCGAAGCCCGCCATACCGCGTTCGACCACCAGCAGGCTCAGTCCGCGCGCGCCGCTGCCCGCTTCGGTGCGGGCCGCGACGATCACCAGGTCGGCGTGGACGCCGTTGGTGATGAAGGTCTTGGCGCCGTTGAGGACGTAGTGGTCGCCGTCGCGGCGCGCGGTGGTGCGGATCGCCTGGAGGTCGCTGCCCGCCTCGGGCTCGGTCATCGCGATCGCCGTCACCAGGTCGCCGGAGCAGAAGCCCGGCAGCCAGCGCCGCTTCTGCTCCGCGGTGCCGAGCCGCAGCAGGTAGGGCGCCACCACGTCGTTGTGCAGCGCGAAGCCGAGCCCGTAGGCACCGACCCGGACGATCTCCTCGCTGAGCGCGGCGTGGAAGCGGAAGTCCGCCACCCCCGCGCCGCCGTACTCCTCCGGTACGTCCAGCCCCAGCAGGCCGTGCCGGCCCGCCGCCCGCCAGACCTCGCGGTCGACCAGCCCGGCCTCCTCCCAGGCCGCGTGGTGCGGCACCACCTCACGGACCAGGAAGGTGCGGGCCAGCTCGCGGAAGGCCGCCAGCTCCTCGTCGTGGCCGGCCGGTGCGGGGCCCTTCGGCTGTCCGGGCATCGGCTGCTCAGGCATCGGCTGTTCAGACATCGGCCGCTCCGCTCCGGTGGATGATCTGCTCGACGGTGGCGACCGCGGCGAGCCGGCCGCCCTGGCGGAACCTGATCTCCACCAGGGCGTGCCGGGTGGAGCAGCGGGTGACCTCCGCCTCGACGTCCGCCGCTCCCGGCACCAGCGGGGCCCGGTAGTCGACCGTCAGCGAGGCGGTCAGGAAGCCGACCCCGTCCGGCAGCGCGGAGAGCATCGCCAGGCCGGCGAAGTGGTCGACCAGGCAGGCGATCCAGCCGCCGAACACCACCCCGGGGGTGAGCGTGTGCGCGGTCTCGAAGACGGTCCGGGAAGTGACCAGGCCGGGCTCGAAGCCGGTGGCCGGCGGCAGTTCGAGCAGGTCGACGACCGGAGGGTTCGGCGCGGTGCCGGCGATCAGGCCGGTCAGCAGCCGCCGTCCCGCGGTGTCGGCCCCGGGCGGGGCCGCGCCGCGGTGCTTGCCGGCGATGGTGGTCGAGGGCACGTCAGGATCTCCTGGAGTCCGATGGGGTGGCAGGATCCGGTGGGGCGGCGGGGGCCCGGCGCGGCGGCGGGCGGTCAGTTCTCGGCGGCGGCGGTGCGGCCCAGGGAGATCGTGTCGGCGATGTCCCGGCGCCGGTCGTCCAGCTCGCGCGCCGCCATCGCGTCGACCGCGGCCTGGTCGTCCAGCGCGCGCAGCGCCGCCTCGTCCACGTCCTGGAAGCCGAGCACGCCCATGCTCGCCAGCGCGGCCTGCACCCGCGGGCCGAACAGCCCGATCTCCTTGAGTCCCGGCACGATCCGCATGAAGACCAGCCGGCGGAACTCCCGCTTGGCGGGCGAGCGGCGGGAGGCCTTGACGGCCTCCTCGCCGTAGCCGAGGCGCTCCCAGATCTCGTCGTCCACGTAGCGGTCGCGCAGCGCCCAGCAGCCCTCGACCACGAAGTCCTCGCGCTCGCGCAGCTCGGCCTCGGACAGCTGCGGGTAGTACTGGCGCAGCAACAGCCGGCCGAAGGCCACGTGCCGGGACTCGTCGCGCGCCACGAAGGCGCTGAACGAGCGGGCCAGCGGGTCCTGGAGCCGCTCGCGGTGCACCCCGAAGGTGGCCAGGCCCATGTTCTCCACCAGGATGTGCGCGGCCAGCACGCCGAAGTCCCAGCGCGGTTCGCGCATCGCGTGCTCGAACATCGAGTTCAGCGACGGGGAGAGGCCGTAGCGCAGGCCGATCCTGGTGCTGATGAAGCGGTTGAAGCCCTCCACGTGCCGGGCCTCGTCCATCAGCTGGGTGGCCGCGTACATCTTGGAGTCGAGGTCCGAGACGGCCTGGCAGATCTTGCCGACGCCGATCAGCGCGAACTGCTCGGAGTGCAGGAACTGCGAGTACAGCCAGCCGCTGGTGTGCCGGCGGATCACCCGCCGCTCCTCCTCGGGCAGCCGGTCCCACAGCTTCGAGCCGGCGATCGAGATGAAGTCCTCGGGCAGGCCCAGCGGGTCGTCGGGGTCGCCCTGGTGGTCCCAGTCCAGCTTGTCGTCCATGTCCCACTGGCGCTGCTTGCCCTGGACGTACAGCCGCAGCATCTTCTCGTTGCGCCGGTCGTAGTCCCACTGGAAGACCGCGGTGCCGTTGATCGGGATGGCCTTGCCGCCCGCCAGGTCGGTCAGCACGTTCCGGTCGAGGTAGTCGGGTTCGAGGGAGGTGGTCATCGGGGCAGCTCCGGTTCGGTGGCGGTGGTCGGAGTGGCGGTCGTCACGGCGGCGGTCGTCGCGGCATCGGTGGCAGTGGCGGTCGTCACGGCGGCGGTGGTGGTCGCGGCGGCGGCCAGCGCGCGCAGCTCGGTCCGCAGCGGCTTGCCGGCCGGGTTGCGGGGGATCCGCTCGATCGCGGTGAAGCGGCTGGGCCGCTTGTAGCCGGCCAGTTCGGCGACGCAGAGGTCCAGCAGCTCGCCCGGGTCGAAGGCCCCGGGCGCGGTCGGCTGGACGAAGGCGACCGGGGTCTGGCCCCAGACCGGGTCGGGGGCCGGCACCACGATCACGTCCGCGACGTTCGGCGAGCGCCGCAGCACGTGCTCGATCTCGGCCGGGTAGACGTTCTGGCCGCCGCGCAGGATCAGGTCGTTGCGCCGGTCGACGATCCAGACCAGGCCGTCCGCGTCCTGGCAGCCGAGGTCCTTGGTCCGCAGCCAGCCGGCCCGCAGGGTCTCCGCGGTGGCCTCGGGGTTCTTCCAGTAGCCCCGCATCAGGCCGTCGCCGCGCACCTCCAGCTCGCCGATCACGCCGGCCGGCACCGGGTGGCCGCTCTCGTCGGTGAACCGCACCGCGACGCCCATCATCGGGCGGCCGACGCAGACCGCGCCGGACACCGGGGCGGGGCCGGGCTCGGTGCCCGGCGCCAACGAGATCACCGGGCCCCCGCCCTCGGTGATCCCGAAGATCGTCTGGGTGCGCGCGCCCAGCAGCCGCTCGGCCTCGGCGGCCAGCTCGGCGGGCATCGGCGCCGCGCCGTGCAGCAGGAGTTCCAGCGCGGACAGGTCGGCCGCGGCCAGTCCCCGGGCGTCGAGCAGCAGTTTGACCATCGAGGGCACCAGGAAGGCGTGCGAGACCCGCCACCGTTCCAGGGCGGCCAGGCAGCCCTGCGGGGTGAACCGGTCGAGCACGCAGACCGTGCCGCCCGCGGCGAGGTAGTCCAGCGCGATCACCATGCTGCCGTGGAAGAGCGGGCCGGCGTTCAGGAAGACGCAGCCCGGCTCCGGGCCCACGTCGGCCAGCCAGGAGAAGGCGTTGGCCTGGAACGAGCGCTGGTCCACCAGGACGCCCTTGGCCCGCCCGGTGGTCGCGGAGGTGTGCAGGACGGCGACCGGGGCGGCCGGGTCGCCGCCCTCGGCGCCGGGGCGGTCCGCCGCCGGGCCGTCCGTGGCCGGCGGCGGCAGCTCGGCCACCGCGGTCAGGTCGAGCACGGCCGGCCGGGGCAGCGAGCCGGCCAGCCGGTCGGCGTACTGCGGCTCGACCAGGGCGACGGTCGGCTCCACCGGGCCGAGGATGTCGGCGATCTCCCGGTCGGTCAGCTGGGGGTTGACCGGGACGGCCACCAGGCCGGCCAGCGCGCAGGCCAGGTAGGCCTCCAGCACCTCGACCCGGTTGCCGCTGACCACCGCCACCCGGCCGCCGGGGCCCACCCGCTCCCCCAGCAGCGCGGCCAGCGCCCGCACCTCGGCGTCCAGCGCGCGCCAGCTGACGTCGCGCCGGGCGTCCCGCAGCGCGAGCGCGTCGGGCCGCCGCTCCAGGTGGCGCCGCAGGACCTGTGCGAGCCACATCTCAGCGGCCTCCGATCGCGCCGACCGGCTGCCGGTCCGCGGCGTCCGCCAGGTCGGCCGTGAACAGCGCGGCGACGGCGGAGACCGTGGTCAGCTCGGCCAGTTCGAGGTCGTCCAGGGCCCGGCCGAGGGCCTCCTCGCAGGCCAGCGCAATCTTGATCAGCTCACCGGAGTTGACTCCGGCGCTGGTGAAATCGGTGTCGTCGGCCAGCCGGTCGATCAGGCCGGGGTGGTCCAGGGCGGCCCCGACCAGGGCACGGGCGATGCTCATGGCTTCTCCACAGGGGTTGTCAGACGGCTCTGATGGGCTTGGCGCCGACGCCGGTCATCGCCCAGTAGGGGGCGGGCTGGTCGGCGAAGTACACCAGCGGCTCGGCGCTCTCGGTGCGGCACGGCAGCAGGCGGTTGAACCGGCCGCCGAAGCAGGCGGCGGAGAACTCGGGCGACTCGGCCACCCCGCGGGTCGGGTCGCCGACCCGCGAGACGAAGGCGAAGACCGGGTCCAGCGCCTTGACGACGCCGTCCTCCTCCACCTCGCACCAGGCGTGGTCGCTGCCGAACAGGCCGAGCAGGTAGCCGCGCCGGGAGCGGGCCCGGTAGCCGCGCTCGGTGAGCAGTCCGGCGAGCAGCCGGGAGGCGACCACGCAGTCCGCCACGCCCAGCCGCCAGGCCCGGCGGTGGTCGGCGCGCAGCCGTTCCGGGACGGTCTGGTAGAGCACCTCGCGGCGGGCCAGGGTGTCCACCACGCCGTCCCAGACCTCCCGGATCGCCGGGTCCCGCACCGGCTGGTCGGCGCCGGTCAGCCGCACCTCGACCCGGTAGCCGCCGTCGGTCAGCTCGCCGGCGGGCAGCGGCCGGCCGCCGAGCACGGTGACGCCCGGGCCCTCGGCGTCGGGCAGCCGCACCCGCACGTGGTGGCCGGCCGGCGCGTCGGCCGAGCCGCGGGCCGGGTACACCCCGACCTCCCAGTCGCGCGGCTCGAACCAGCTGGGCCGGGCGGTCGCGGCGAACCGCATCAGGAAGCGCAGGCCGAGCTCGGGCACGGTCTGCCCGCTGCCGCAGAACATCCCGACGTTCATCAGGTCGTCGTAGTCGAACAGCGGGGCGCCGTCGCCGTCCCGGTGGTGCGGCAGGCCGCCCTCGGCCAGCCGGAGCACCTGCTCGGGGGTGGCCCGCAGGGCGCGGGCCGCGACCTCGACCGGGGTGTCGTACCGGGCGACGTCCTCGGGTGCGGTACGGAAGCGGCCGACCGCGTGCAGCAGTGCGGCGGGGTCGGTGGCCAGGTCGACGGCGCTCACGCGCGCGCGCCCCGGGCCACCAGCTCGGCGACGAACCCGGCGAGCTCGGCCACGGTGGCCGTCTCGAACAGGAAGTCGTCCGGGATCACCACCTCGCACTCGTCCTCGATCTCGGTGATCGCGCGCAGCGCCTTCACCGACTCGATGCCGGGGACCGCGGCGAGCGGCTTGGCCGGGTCGATCGCCTCGACCGGCACGCCGGACTGGGTGGCGAGCGCGCCGCGCACCACGCCCAGGATGCGGGGGTCGACGGTGCTGCTCTGCTCGCCGGCGGTGGCGGTGGCGGTGGTGGTGGTCATGTCCGGTTTCCTTCCGAGGAGTTGGCGGTGGCGGTGGACAGCTCGGCGGCGGCGGACCGCTTGACCTTGCCCGAGCTGGTGAAGGGGATGGAGTTGGCGGGCACCGGGTGCACCTCGACGGCGCCGAGGCCCAGCCGGTCGGCCAGCGCGGTGCGGATCCGCACGCTGACGTCGGCGGCCTCCCCGGCATCGAGCTTGGTCTCCCAGAGCACGACCATGCGCTCGTCGCCGTCGTCGTCCCGGACGAAGGCCGCGCAGTGCCGGCGGTCGACGCCAGGGGTGGTGCGGACGATGTCCTCGACGTCCTCGGCGTAGTAGTTCTGGCCGTGCACCACGGCCATCGCCTTGATCCGGCCGACCAGGTACAGGTCGCCGTCCAGCAGGAAGCCGAGGTCGCCGGTGCGCAGCCAGCCGTCCGGGCCGAACGGCTGCCGCTCGGGGGCCAGTCCCAGGTAGCCGCGGGTGACGGGGGCACCGCTGATCTGGACCTCGCCGACGGTGCCGGCGGCCAGGGCCTCGGCGGGCCGCTCGACCGAGCAGATCCGCACCGCCACCCCGGCCACCGGGGCGCCGCAGCCGATCACGGTCTTGGCGCGCGGGACGCCGGCCGGCAGCGGGACGACCGCCTCGCCCGGCCCCAGCCGCAGCCGGTCCACCTCGACCGAGCGGTAGGGCGCGCCGGGGCGGCCGCCGGTGACCATCAGGGTGGCCTCGGCCAGCCCGTACTGCGGCTGGACGGTGCGCTCGGGCAGACCGGTGCCGGCGAAGGTCCGCTGGAAGGCCAGCAGGCTGCGCAGCTGCACCGGCTCGGAGCCGTTGCCGGCGATCCGCCAGCGCGACAGGTCCAGGCCCGGCGGCACGCCGTCGACCAGGGCGGCCGCGATCAGGTGGTCGTAGAAGAAGTTCGGCGCGGGGGCCGCGGTGGCGCCGCAGGCGGCGAACTCGCCGAGCCAGCGCAGCGGCCGGCGGATGAAGTCGCCGGGCTGCCACAGCGTCACCCGGCTGCCCCGGCGCAGCGCGTTCAGCAGGGTGAACAGGCCCATGTCGTGGAAGAGCGGCAGCCACAGGCCCAGGTGGTCCTCGGCCCGCCACTCGGTGCCGGCCGCGATCGCGTCCAGGCCCGCCGCGACGTTGTCGTGCCCGAGCACCACGCCCTTGGGCGCCGAGGTGGACCCGGAGGTGTACTGGAGCACCGCCGGGGTGGTGCCGCCGTCGCCGGGCGGCGGCAGCTCGACGGCTTCGGCCGGCGCCTCGGCGACGTCCACCAGGCGAACCCCGGGCAGCGCCGCGGCCACCCGGTCCAGGATCCGCCGGCCGATCGAGCCGTCCACCAGCACCACGTCCAGCTCGGCGTCGGCGGCGATCCGGGCCAGGTGCGCCGCGTAGGCCTCGACGCCGCCGAAGGCGACCGGCAGGGCCAGCGGCACCGCGGCCGCGTCCAGCCGCAGCACCGCGAGCAGCGCGCGCACCCACGGCTCGCCGTTGGCCATCAGCAGCCCGGCCCGGCGGACCGGGCCCGCCGCGTGCAGCTGCCCGGCGGTGCGCTCGGCCCGGGCCAGCAGCTCGGGGCCGGTGACCGGCTCGTGGTCGCGGGAGGGGGTGGTGAGCACGGTGCCCTCGTGCACCGACGCGGCCAGCAGCCGCCACAGGTGGACGCCCATCGCGCTCACCGGGCCCCGGCCGGCACCGCGGTGGCGGCCTTGCGGCTGCCGAGCCGCTGACGCAGCACCGCGCGGCGGACCTTGTACGAGCCGGTCACCGGCATCGCCTCCCACTCCCAGAAGCAGACGGTCAGGTCCGTCAGGCCGACCTCGGCGGCCGCGGCCAGGAACCGCTCCCGGTCGGGCAGCGTGCCGGGCCGCGGACAGGCGACCGCGACGACGCCGCCGTCGTCCGCCTTGACCAGGACCAGTTCGACCAGCTCGGGCAGCGCCTCCAGCAGGTGGTCCTCCTTCTCCAGCAGGCTGTCCAGGCCGTCCACGTGCTCGACGATCCGGTCCAGCAGCTCCAGCGAGCCGTCCGGCAGCAGCCGGCCGATGTCGCCCATCGGCCACCACGCGTCGTCGGCCGGCATCGGGTCGCCGCTGCCCACGTAGCCGCGCATCCGCCCGGTCGAGCGGGTCTCGATCCGCCCGGTGGCGCCGGTCGGCACCGGCTCGCCGGCCTCGTCGACGACGCGCACCTCCATGCCGCCGCCGGAGTACCCGACGTTGCGCGGGGAGTAAGCGGCGGCCTGGTCGCGGGTGACGATCTGGAGGCAGATCGGGCCCGACTCGGTCTGGCCATAGGCCTGGAGGTAGTGCGCGCCGGGCTGCTCGGAGGCGCCGAGCAGGGCGCGCACGGTGCGCGGGTGCATCGCGTCGAAGGTGGAGATGAAGCGCTCGATCCCGGCGAACGGGCGGTCCGGGTCCTGGGCGAGGTGCTCCCACTGGATGAAGACGTTGGGGTGGGTCTCCAGCGAGGTCGGGCGCTGCGTCAGCAGCAGCCGCTTGACGTTCTCCGGTGAGGCGTCGGCGATCGACAGCGCGGGCATCGCGGTCTCCAGCGAGGCCAGGGTGCCGGCACAGGTGCGGGCGTGCACGAAGGAGAGGTGCTTGGCGTTCAGGTCGTCCTGGTTGTACTGGTCCCGGAAGATCATGATCATCGGGGCGACCATGCCGAACAGCGAACGGGTCGAGTGCGCGGCCAGCTTGGGCGCTCCGGTGGTGCCGGAGGAGTGGGTGACGACGAACCACTCGTCCGCGTCGCGCGGCGCGGGGGTGTGCGTGGCGCGCTCCTGGAGCGGGCGCACCCGCTGGTCCTCGGTGGCCTCCAGCGAGAACACCTCGCGGGTCAGCATCTTCAGCGCGGCCCGGTGATCGCCCAGCTTGGCCAGCCCCAGCGAGTCCACCAGCAGGTACGGGTTGCCCAGCCGGGCGAAGCACTCCAGCAGTTCGCCGGTCTCCATCGCGCTGGAGAGCAGCGCGGGCAGCGCGCCGATCCGGCCCAGCGCGCACATCACGCCCTCGACCTCGATGTGGTTGCGCTGCACCACCGCCACGGTGTCGCCGCGGCGGATCCCGGCCGCCCAGAAGCGGTCCGCGTAGTCCTCGATCGCGGTGGCGAACTCGGCGAAGGTGGTGACCGGGCCGTCGTAGGTGCGCCAGGGCAGGTCGGAGCGGAAGGCGGTGTCGGGATTCTTGGCGGCCGCCACCTCGGGCAGCACGCCCAGCGGGGCCGTCGGCTGCGGGATGGTGCCCAGTTGCAGGGCGGAGACGTCAGGCATGCGGTTTCCCTGGGGCGTCGGTGGGCACGCCGGAGCACGGCGTGTGCGGTCAGGAGGCGCTCGTGGAGCGGTCGCCGCGGCGGGGCGGCGGACCACGGAGCGGAAGGTCGGGCGAGGTGCGACAGCCGGTCGCACGGAGTGCGGTGCGGACCTCGGTGCCCGACCGGGCCCGGTTCCCGGTCGGCGCCCCTCGGCGGCCCGACACCGGATAAGAGCGCCCCGGTGGCGGTCGCAATCCACCGGGATCCGAAAAACTTTCGCGTCGGACGTGACGGAGTGCGTCGGCGGTTCGGCTCCTCCTCTCAGGCATGAGGGAGAATGAGCCCAGCCCTGTCCGCGCCCCGGTCCCCGCCCCGTGGGACGTCGCCGCCCCGCTGGTCCGCGCGGCCCAGGAGGGCGACACCTTCGCGCTCAACGACCTGATGGAGCTGCTGCTGCCGTACGTCACCGGGCTCTGCCGGCCGATCGCCCAGGAGCACGCCATGGACGCGGTGCAGGAGTCGCTGATCGTGGTGTTCCGCTCGCTGAACGGGCTCAAGGAGCCCAGGCTGCTGTACGGCTGGGTGCGCACCATCACCGTGCGCGAGGCGGTCCGGGTGGCGCGGCGGGTCGCCCGGGAGCTGCCGGTGGCCGAGGTGGCCGACCGGCCCGGCCGGGAGGACGGGGAACTGGCCGCCGACGTGCACGACGTGCTGCGGCGGCTGTCGCCCGAGCACCGGGCCGTCCTCACCCTGCGGGAGCTGCACGGCCTGGACGAACGGGCCGCCTGCGAGCTGCTCGGATTACCACCCGGGACGGTCAAGTCACGTCTGTTCCGGGCGCGTTCGCAGTTCCGGACGGCCTGGACGGCCTGACCGGGGGCCGGGCCTGCGAACAAGGCCTGGGGCAGGGCCTGGGAGCAAGGCCTGGGGCAGGGCCTGGGAGCAAGGCCTGGGGCAGGGCCTGGGAGCAAGGCCTGGGAGCAAGGCCTGGGAGCAAGGCCTGGGGCAGGGCCGCCCGGCGCCGCGGCGCCGGGCGGACACTCGGCCCGGCGCCGTCCGGCGGCGGCCTCAGCCCTGCCCGTCCGCCGCCTCGGCGAACAGCCGCAGGGCCTCCGCGGCCACCAGCTCGGGGCGCTCCTCGTGCAGGTAGTGCCCGGCGTCCGGCACCCCCGCCACCCGCAGCCGGGTGGCGTTCCGCTCGCCGCCGCCCAGCACGCCCGGCGGCAGCACGAAGTCCCGTTCCCCGGTGAGCAGTCGGGTCGGGGTGGTGAGGCGCAGCCGGCGGTAGCGGCCGAGCGCGAGGCCCGCGGTGTCGCGCAGCGCGAACGCCCGGTGCAGCGCCTCGCCGGCCCGGGCCGCGCCGGGCTCGGCACTGGCCGCCACGAACTCCTCCAGCGCGCCGTCCGCCCAGACCGACTGGTCCACCACGCCGCGGCGCATCAGGTAGCGGGTGAAACCCTGGCGGCGGCGCAGCAGCCAGCGGCCCAGCAGCGGCGACTCCAGCGGGGTGGTGTACCAGAACCGCCAGGCCTGCGGGGCCAGTCGGTGGTGCAGCGGCCAGGGGTGCACGATGTTCAGCGCGAGGAAGGCCGAGAACCGCTCGGGGGCCAGGCAGCAGGCGTGGAAGCCCAGCCAGGCCCCCCACTCGTGCCCGATGAGCTTCACCGAGGGCAGGTCCAGGGCGTCCAGCAGGGCCAGCACGTCGCGCACCCGGGTCGCGGTGTCGTAGCCGTGCGCGGGGGCCTCGGACCAGCCGAAGCCGCGCAGGTCCGGGCAGATCAGCCGGTACCGGTCGGCCAGCAGCGGGGCCAGCCGCCGCCAGGCCCACCAGTGCTGCGGGAACCCGTGCAGCAGCAGGACCGGCTCGCCCTGCCCGAACTCGGCGACGTGCAGCCGCACTTCGGGCAGGTCGACGTAGCGGTGCCGGACGCCGGGCGCGTCGGGGAACGGCCGGGGCGGGCGGTCCACGGTCTCTTCGGTCATGGTGGTCGCTTCCTCGGAGGTCGGGGGGAGGGTCGTCCTGTCGCCCTGTCAGGAGGGGCCGTCCGGCGCGAAGGTTCCGTCCGCCGGTCCGGAACCCTGGCCGGAAAATCCCGCGGAACGCCACGGCGGGCTCCCTCCTCCTCTCCATGACGGCTCGTCCGAGAGCCTGGCCGGCCCCGCCCGGCCGATGCGACTGACGTGGGAGAGATCGTGCGAAGCAGGCGAGGACTCGCTGAAGCTGCCGGGCGCTGGAGCGCCACCCATCGATGGACCGCCGTGCTGGTCTGGCTGGCCTTCGTGGTGGCGACCACCCTGCTGGGCAGCGCCACCCGGCAGCCCACCGCGGCCCAGTTGGCCAGTGGCCAGGCCCAGCGGGCCGAGCAGATCATGGCCGAGGCCGGCCTGTCGCTGCCGGCCCACGAGGTGGTGCTGGTCCAGGACCCCGGCGGCACCGTGGACGACCCCGCCTTCCGGACCGCGATCGGCGACACCGTCGCGGCCCTGGACGCCACCGGCCGGACCGCCGGCGTGGTCTCCCCGCTCGACCCGGCGGGCGGCGCCGCGGTCTCCGCCGACCGCCACTCGGCGCTGGTCCAGTTCGACGTGGCCGGCGCCGGGAGCAGCGCCAAGGAGCGGGTGCAGCCGGTGCTGGACGCGGTCGGGAAGCTCGGCGACGCCCACCCGGGCTTCCGGATCGAGGAGTTCGGCGAGGCCTCGTTCCAGCACGGCTACGACGCCAAGCTGCACACCGACTACGGCAACGCCGAACTGCTCTCGATCCCGGTGACCCTGGCGATCCTGATGGTCGTCTTCGGCGCCGTGGTGGCCGCCCTGCTGCCGCTGCTGCTGGCCGCGACCGTCGTCACCGCGGCCTCCGGCCTGCTGGTGCTCGCCAGCCGGCTGACCCCGATCGACGTCAACGGCACCTCGGTGATGTCGCTGATCGGCATCGCGGTCGGCGTGGACTACTCGCTCTTCTACCTCAAGCGGTTCCGCGAGGAGCGCGCCGCCGGCCGGGAGACGGCCGCCGCGGTCGCCGCCGCCGCGGCCACCTCGGGCCGCTCGGTGCTGGTCTCCGGCATCACCGTGATGGTCTCGCTGGCCGGCCTCTACCTGTCCGGGACCGGCACCTTCGTCGGCATGGCCACCGCCACCATCACGGTCGTCGCGGTCGCCGTGGTCGGCTCGCTGACCGTGCTGCCCGCGCTGCTCTCGCTGCTCGGCGACCGCGCCGACAAGGGCCGGATCCCGCTGGGCCGCGGGCGGGCCGCCCGCACCGGCGCCGGGCGCGGCGGCGTGGTGAACGGGGTGCTCCGCCGCCCCGGCCTGTCGCTGGGGCTGTGCGGTGTCTTCCTCGTCGCGCTGGCGGCGCCCGCGTTCGCGCTGCACACCTCGGACTCCGGCATCAGCGACCTGCCCGCCGACTCGCTGCCCGCGCTGCGGACCTACCAGCGGATCCAGCAGGCCTTCCCCGGCTCCACCACCCCGGCCAAGGTGGTGGTCAGGGCCGCGGACCTGTCCGGGCCCGCCGGGCGCCGGGCACTGGCGGCGCTGAGCGCGGCCGCGGCCGACACCCCCGGGCTGCACGGCCCGGTCGCCTTCCACGCCGACGACAGCGGGACGGTCGGCGTGGCCACCCTGGGCCTGGACGGCAACGGCACCGACCGGGCCTCGGTCGCCGCGCTCGACGTGCTGCGCTCCACCGTGGTGCCCCGGGCCTTCGCCGGTCTGCCCGGTGCGCAGACCGCCGTCGGCGGCACCACGGCCGTCTCGGTGGACGGCAACCGGCAGCTGAGCGACACCACGCCGTGGGTGGCGGGCTTCGTCCTGCTCCTCACCTTCGGGGTGATGCTCTGCTCGTTCCGCTCGCTGGTGCTGGCCGGCCTCACCCTGCTGCTGAACCTGGCCTCGGTCGGCGCCGCCTTCGGTCTGGTGGTGGTGATCTTCCAGCACGGCTGGGGGCACGGCCTGCTGGGCTTCACGCCGACCGGCGGGATCGCCTCCTGGGTGCCGCTGTTCCTCTTCGTCTTCCTCTTCGGCCTCTCGATGGACTACCACGTCTTCGTGGTCAGCCGGATCCGGGAGGGCCGGCTGGCCGGGCTCGACCCGGTCCGGGCGGTGGCCGAGGGCGTCAGGGGCACGGCGGGCGTGGTCACCGGCGCGGCCGCGGTGATGGTCGCGGTCGCCGCGGTCTTCGGGGCGCTGCCGCAGCTGTCGATGAAGGAGTCGGGCATCGGCATGTCGGCCGCGGTGCTGATCGACGCCACCCTGGTCCGGGCGGTGCTGCTGCCGGCCGCGCTGACCCTGCTGGGCGAGCGGGCCTGGTACCTGCCGAGCTGGCTGCGCCGGCTGCCCGGGGAGCACCCGGTCGAGCCCGCGGCCGCTGCTCCGTCCGCCGCCGCGGCAGCGCGGCCCGGCTCCGACGCGGAGGTTCCCCGGGAGGCGCTGGTCTGAGCCGGCGGACCGTGCGACGGGTGGGCCGCCCCCGATCGGGGGCGGCCCGCCCGTCGTCGCGCGTCCTCTCACCGCCGTGTGCCCTCCCGGCACGGTTCGTCGGGCGCCACCGGGGGCTCGGCCGGCAGCGCCCAGCTCAGCACCGCGCCCGGCGCCAGCCGGCGGACCGTCACCCGCACCGGCGGGCCGCCCGCGCGGGCCCGGGCCACCGCGTGCCAGCCGTCGGCCAGGGGGACGGCCGGCGCCAGGCGCAGTGCCCGCAGGCCGGGCAGCGCGGCCCCGAGCCGGGGGCTGAGAGCCTTGAAGGCGGCCTCCTTGGCCGAGAAGCACTCCAGCAGGTACTGGGCGGCCCCCGGGGCGTCCGGGTCCAGCCCGGCCCGCTCGTCCGGGCCCAGCACCAGATGCGCGGCGGCGGCGGGCGGACCGTTCAGTTCGAGGTCCACGCCGAGCAGCGGATGGCCCGCCGCCGGGGCGGCCAGGGCCACCGCCAGGCCCCGCGAGTGGCTGAGCGAGGCGCTGGCGCCCGGCGGCAGCCCCGGGCCGCGCCCGCCCGGGAGCAGTGGGCCGTCCGCCGCCAGCCCGGCCGCCGCCAGGGCCCGGCGCAGCGCGGCGCGCCCGGCCAGGAAGTCGGCCCGGCGCCGCTCGGGCATCGCGGCGGCGTGCCGCAGGTCGGCGGCGTGGTGGGCCGCCCGCCCGCCGACCGGGGCCACCGCCAGCCGCGGGCCCGCCGCGGCGGTGAGACCGGCGGCGGTCGCGGCGAGCGTCCGGAGCACCTCGGCCGGCGCGGCGGGGCCGGGCGCGGGCCGGACGTCGGAGTTCGCCGTTTCTGCTGCCATTTCTCCCACGACCATTCTTGCCATTCCCATGTCAAGTTCCGTCAAATCTTGCACTAAAAGCCTCGCGGGGTGTCAGGGGTTTGCACGAATTGACCGCCTTCGCAAATTCTGAGCGGATTGGCCACCGACCCGAATCCCCGGGCTTCTGACCTGCCTTCCCCTATCTCGTGCGCCCATTCCGGCGAAGTCCGCTATTCTTCGGCGGAGATCGTTGGCAACGGTAGGCTGCCCCGCCGCAACGGACCGCACAAAAAGGTCCGCCGGAGGGGTTGAATTCATGGGGGAATTCTGCTGATGGTGTCGAACCCGGGGAGAGCGCCGAGAGAGTCGCAGGACCTGGCCGCGCTGGTGCGCAGCGCGCAGCGCGGTGACGTACTGGCGATGGACGAGTTACTGGCGACCCTCGGCCCGTACGTCGGCCGGGTGTGCGCGCCGATCGCGCTCCAGGACGCGGCGGACGCGACCCAGGAGGCGATGATCGCCGTCTTCCGCCGCCTGGACCAGCTTCAGACGCCGGAGGCGCTGTACGGCTGGGCCAAGGCGATCGCGGTCCGCGAGGCGATCCGGGTGGCGAACCGCAGCCGCCGGGTGCCGCCCGCCGAGGTGGTGGAGGAGGCCGATCCCACCGACACCGAGCTGGCGGCCGACATCCGCGACGTCCTCGCCCGGCTGTCGCCCGAGCACCGGGCGGTGCTGACCATGCGGCACATCGAGGGTCTGGAGGAGCAGGCGGTGGCCGGCATTCTCAATGTGCCGATCGGCACCGTCCGCTCCAGGCTCTTCCGGGCCCGGACGATCTTCCGCAGGTCCTGGGCCTGAACCGGCCGCGGGAGACCGGCGGCCCGGCCCGGTTCGGGGATCGACAGCATTCCCGGAC
>NZ_JBHTWX010000052.1:0-55772 GCF_042792155.1 Kitasatospora sp. NPDC056651
TCCGTACCCCTTGCGCCGGACTCCTTGAGCCCGCTCCCCCGCCAATGCTTTCCCCTGCCGCCCGCACCCCCGCGGGGGGGGGCGCGTCCGGGCGCACGCGCCCCCTCCGTCGGTCAGGCCTCCGCTACTGCCGCTTCAGCGAGTCCGTGTAGGCCTTGCACGCCTGGTAGTCCGGCAGCAGGCCGCCGGCGAGGGCCTCCGCGAGGGTGGGCGCCACCGCGTCGCGGGCCGAGAGCTGCGGGGCGTCGGTCGGCCACTCGATGCCGAGCTCCGAGTCCAGCGGGTGCACGCCGTGCTCGCCGGTCGGGTTGTACGTCGCCGAGCAGAGGTAGGTCAGCGTGGCGTCGTCGGTGAGGGCGCAGAAGCCGTGGCCGAGGCCCTCGGGGATGTAGACGGCCTGGCGCTCGGTGTCATCCAGCCGGACGAACTCCCACTTCCCGAAGTTCGGCGAGCCGACCCGCAGGTCGACGATGACGTCCAGCACCGCGCCGCGGGTGCAGGTCACGTACTTGGCCTGGCCGGGCGGGACGTCGGCGAAGTGGATGCCGCGCACGACGTCCTTGGCCGACAGCGACAGGTTGGCCTGGGCCAGGTCCAGCGGGTGGCCGACGACCTCGGCGAGGCGGTCGAAGCGGTACCACTCGGTGAAGTGGCCGCGGGCGTCGCCGTGCACCTGCGGGGTGATCTCGAAGGCGCCCTCGATGGAGAGCTCGCGGAACTTCACTTGGCGGCCGCCTCTTCGAGCAGTCCCAGCAGGTACTGGCCGTACCCGCTCTTCAGCAGCGGCTCGGCGAGCTCGCGCAGCTGCGCGTCGTCGATCAGCCCGGCCCGCCAGACGGCCTCCTCGATGCAGCCGATCTTGAAGCCCTGGCGCTCCTCGATGACCCGGACGAACTCCGAGGCCTGGACCATCGACACGAACGTGCCGGTGTCCAGCCAGGCGGTGCCGCGGTCGAGGATCGTCACGTGCAGGTCGCCGGTGCGCAGGTACGCGTCGTTGACGGCGGTGATCTCCAGCTCGCCGCGGGCGCTCGGCTCCAGGTCGCGGGCGATCCCGACGACCCGGTTGTCGTAGAAGTACAGGCCGGGGACGGCGTACCGGGACTTGGGCTCGGTCGGCTTCTCCTCGATGGAGATGACCTGGCCGGTGCCGTCGAACTCGACCACGCCGTACGCGGTCGGGTCGGCCACCGGGTAGGCGAAGACCCGGCCGCCCTTGATGTCGGCGTGCTCGGTGAGCCGGGTGCCGAGGCCGCTGCCGTGGAAGATGTTGTCGCCGAGGATCAGTGCGACCGGCTCGTCACCGATGAAGTCCGCGCCGAGCACGAAGGCCTGGGCGATGCCCTCGGGCTTCTCCTGGACGGCGTACTGGAGCTTCAGGCCGAACTGGGAACCGTCGCCCAGCAAGCGCTCGAACTGGTCCCGGTCGTTCGGGGTGGTGATGATCAGGATTTCGCTTATCCCGGCCATCACGAGGGTCGAGAGAGGGTAGTAGATCATCGGCTTGTCGAAGACCGGGAGGAGCTGCTTCGACACCGCACGGGTCAGCGGCCACAGCCGCGAGCCGGTGCCGCCGGCCAGGAGGATTCCACGCATGGGTGCACCCTATTCGAGATCGCGAACGCGGTAGGGGCCGGGGCGGGAGGGCATTCGGGCGGCGGTAGACTACGCGCATTATGCGCATCCTCGTGACCGGCGGCGCCGGATTCATCGGTTCGGAGTTCGTCCGTCAGCTCCTCGGGGCTGACGAGAATGCCCGGATCACGGTCTTCGACAAGCTCACCTACTCGGGTGTCCTGGAGAACCTGGCCCCCGTGGCCGGCCACCGGGGCTACACCTTCGTCCAGGGCGACATCTGCGATGTGGACGCCGTCGACCAGGTCATGCCGGGTCACGACGTGGTGGTGCACTTCGCCGCCGAGTCCCACGTGGACCGCTCGATCGCCGGTGCGGGCCCGTTCGTGCTGACCAACGTCGTGGGCACCCAGGTGCTGCTCGACGCCGCCCGCAAGCACGGCGTCGGCCGCTTCGTGCACATCTCCACCGACGAGGTGTACGGCTCGATCAGCGAGGGCTCCTGGACCGAGACCTGGCCGCTGCAGCCGAACTCCCCGTACTCGGCCTCCAAGGCCTCCTCCGACCTGCTGGCGCTGGCCTACCACCGCACCCACGGCATGGACGTCGTGGTTACCCGCTGCTCCAACAACTACGGGCACTACCAGTTCCCGGAGAAGGTCATCCCGCTGTTCACCACCAACCTGATCGACGGCAAGAAGGTGCCGCTGTACGGCGACGGTGGCAACATCCGCGACTGGCTGCACGTCTCGGACCACTGCCGGGGCATCGAGCTGGTCATGCGCGGCGGCCGCGCGGGCGAGGTCTACAACATCGGCGGCGGCACCGAGGCGACCAACAAGGAGCTGACCGGCCTGCTGCTGGAGGCCGCCGGCGCCGGCTGGGACATGGTCGAGCACGTCGAGGACCGCAAGGGCCACGACCTGCGCTACTCGATCGACATCAGCAAGATCCGCGAGGAGCTCGGCTACGAGCCGCAGGTCCGCTTCGAGGACGGCCTCGCCGCGACCATCGCCTGGTACCGCGAGAACCGCGCCTGGTGGGAGCCGCTGAAGCAGAAGGCGGCCCTGGCCAAGTGACCGCGAACGCCGCCGGCCGAGTGCGCTGGCTGGTCACCGGCGCGGCCGGGATGCTCGGGCAGGACCTGTTGTCGGTGCTGGGCGCCGACCCGTCCGCCGAGGTCACCGCGCTGCGCCGGGCGGACCTCGACATCACCGACGCCGCGGCCGTGCAGGCCGCCGTCGAGGGCCACGACATCGTGGTCAACTGCGCCGCGTGGACGAACGTCGACGGCGCGGAGACCGAGGAGGACGCCGCCACCGCCGTCAACGGCACCGGCGTGCGCCTCCTGGCCGCGGCCTGCGCCAAGACCGGCGCACGGCTGCTGCACGTCTCCACCGACTACGTGCTGCCGGGCGACGCCACCGAGCCCTGCCCGGAGGACGCCCCGACCGCGCCGGTGAACGCGTACGGCCGCGGCAAGCTGGTGGGGGAGCGGGCGGTCGCCGACCTGCTCCCCGAGCACGGCTACATCGTGCGCACCGCCTGGCTGTACGGCGAGCACGGCCCGAACTTCGTGGCCACCATGCTCAAGCTCGCCGCCCAGCGGGACACCCTGGACGTGGTGGACGACCAGCACGGCCAGCCGACCTGGTCGTACGCGCTGGCCGGCCGCCTGGTCGAGCTCGGCCGGGCCGCGCTCGCCGGCCGGGCTCCCGCCGGGGTCTACCACGGCACCGCGAGCGGCCGGACCACCTGGTGCGGACTGGCCCGCGAGACCTACGCGCTGAGCGGGCTGGACCCGGAGCGGATCCGCCCGACCACCTCGGAGGCCTTCGTCCGCCCGGCCGCCCGGCCGGCCTTCAGCGTGCTGGCCCACGACCGCTGGGCCGCCGCCGGGCTGGCGCCGCTGCCCGAGTGGCGGACCATGCTGGCCGAGGCCCTGACCCGACCCGTCTTCGCCGAACTGGCCGCCACGGCCCGGACCACGGAGAGCGACAGACCTCAGTGAAGAACCCCCTGACGAAGGTGGCTGCCGCGCTGCCGCCGGGAACCCTGGCGGTGGGCGGCGGCACCGTCGTACTGGGCGCCGCCTCCTACATCCACCTCGGGGTGGCGGGCCACAGCCTGTCGGTCGACGACATGGCGAAGGTCTCGCTGCTGTGGACGATCGTGATGTCCGTCGGCATCGGCGTCTTCTTCCCGATCGAGCAGGAGCTCACCCGGATCGTCTCGGCGCGCGCGGCGCTCGGCCACGGTGCCGCGCCGCTGCTGCGCCGGGCGACCGTCCTCACCGGCGGGATCCTCGCGGCGACCCTGGTCGCCCTCGCCGCCGCCTCCGGGCCGATCGCCCGGGGGATGTTCCACGGCGACCGCTCGCTGGTGCTGGCACTCGGCGGCGCCTTCACCGGCATGGCCGTCTGTTACGTCACCCGCGGCGTGCTGGCCGGCCTCGGCCGCTTCGGCGCGTACGGCACCCAGCTCGGCCTGGACGGCGGCCTGCGGATCGGCCTGGCCCTCGCCTTCGGCGTGGCCGGGGTGCACTCGGCGCTGGCGTTCAGCCTGATCCTGGCGATCGCGCCGATCCTCGCGACGCTCGTCACCCTGCCCCCGCTGCTGCGCGCGGCCAAGCCCGGCGAGCAGCTCGGCTGGTCCGAACTCTGCTCCGGGCTGGGCCTGTTGATCTGCTCCACGCTGCTCTCGCAGGTCGTGGTGAACGCCGCGGTGATGAGCACCAAGCTGCTCGCGCCCTCCGACTCCGCGCTGATCGCCGCGCTGCTCAACGCGCTGGTGCTGGCCCGGGTGCCGCTGTTCGTCTTCGGCTCGCTCCAGGCCTCGCTGCTGAACGGCCTCTCCGCCGCGATCGCGGTCGGGGACCGGGCCGCCTTCACCGGGATGCTCAGGAAGATCGGCGTCGTGGTGGGCGCGCTCGGCCTGCTCGGCGGCATCCCGGCGGTCGCCCTCGGACCGTGGCTGATCCAGGTGCTCTTCGGCGCCAAGCCGGTGCTCGGCTGCCTCGACTTCTTCTGGTTGTCCACCGGAACCGTCGCGTACATGTTCGCGATGGTGCTGGGGCAGGCGCTGATGGTATTCAAGCGGCACAACCTCCAGCTGCTCTGCTGGGCGGTCGGAACCGCGGTCCTCGCGGGGGTGACCTTCCTGCCGGGAGAGGTGTCCACCCGCGTGATCCTTGCGTACACGGCCGGTTCGGTGGCCACCGTCCTCGGTATGCTGGCGGTTCTGAGGCAGAGTTTCGCCCGTTCGGCGACGACTTCCGCCGGTTCCGTCCAGCAGTCGGGGGACCCGAACACCGCGGTGTTGAGCAGCCGTACGGCCGGTGAATGACCGTTGTCCGCCCCTCATCTTCAGATCGCCGCGCAGCAGCGCGGGCCAGACCCCATTCATGGAGCCTCCGTGTCCCAGTACGACGATGTTTGGCTGGTGATCCCGGCCTACAACGAGGGCCAGGTGATCGCCGACGTTGTGGAGGGAGCGCGAAAGACGTTCCCGAACATCGTGGTGGTCGATGACGGCAGCGGCGACGACTCGGCCAAGCACATCATGGCGACCGGCGCGCACCTGGTGCGCCACCCGGTCAACCTCGGTCAGGGCGCGGCCCTGCAGACCGGCCTCGCCTACGCCCTGGCCCAGCCCGGGTCCAAGTACTACGCCACCTTCGACGCGGACGGTCAGCACCAGACCGCCGACGTCGAGAAGATGGTCGCCCTGCTGCGGGAGGGCGAGGTGGACGTGGTCCTCGGCTCGCGCTTCATCGAGCAGAACGGCCAGGTGCCGTGGATCAAGCGGGTCGTCCTGCGCACCGCGGCGACGGTCAGCCCGACCGCCCGCAAGCTCAAGCTCACCGACGCCCACAACGGCCTGCGCGTGCTGAACCGCGAGGCCGCCGGCCGGCTGCGGATCACCATGAACGGCATGGCGCACGCGTCGGAGATCGTCAGCTTCCTGGCCGGTTCCGACCTGCGGGTCGCCGAGCTTCCGGTGGACATCCTGTACACCGACTACTCACGCGCCAAGGGTCAGTCCCTGATCAACGGCGTCAACATCATCTTCGACATCTCGCTGCGGGAGCGTAGCCGCCGATGAAATTCTTCTGGATCCAGCTGGTTCTCATTCTCGGCTCGGTCTCTCTCGCCTTCATGTTCATCCGGCGTTGGGACCGTGCCAACACCCGCGCCTGGAAGCGGATCGCGTTCTCCGTCTTCGTGATCGTGAACATCTACGCGGTGCTGCGTCCCACCGACGTGACCTGGCTGGCCCACCAGCTCGGCGTCGGCCGCGGCACCGACCTGGTGTTGTACGGCATGGTGCTGGCGATGGGCTTCCTGACGCTGAACACCTTCCTGCGCTTCCGCTCGCTGGAGAAGAAGCTCACCGACCTGGCGCGCACGGTGGCCATCAACGAGGGCGCCCGGCTGAACGAGGAGCGCTTCGACCTGGACCTGCCGATCTCCGCGCCGGTCGACCGGAGCAAGGCCTGAGTCCATGGCGACCTTCGAGTTCATGCTGCCGTACTACGGCGACGTGGCGCTGATGCAGGCCGCGGTGCGGAGCATCCTCGCCCAGACCGATCCGGACTTCCGGCTCACCGTCATCGACGACGGCAAGGAGCCGGACGTCCCGGGCTGGTTCGCCGAGCTCGGTGACGACCGGGTGACCTACCTGCGCAACGAGCAGAACCTCGGCATCACCAAGAACTTCCAGAAGTGCGTGGAGCTGTCCACGGCCGACCACGTGGTCATCATGGGCTGCGACGACCTGCTGCACCCGCACTACCTGAAGACCGTCCGGGCGATCCTCAAGGCCAACCCGGACCTGGGCATGGTGCAGCCGGGCGTCGAGGTCATCGACGGCAAGGGCGCGGTCGGCTCCGGCCTGGCGGACAACGTCAAGGAGAAGCTCTACGCGCCGACCGTCCGGGGCCGGCGGCTGATGGGCGGCGAGGAGCTGGCCGCCAGCGTGCTGCGCGGGAACTGGCTCTACTTCCCGTCGATCTGCTGGCGGGGCGAGGCGCTGCGCGCGGTCAACTTCCGGGACGAGTACTCGGTGATCCAGGACCTGGCCCTGGTCGTCGACCTGCTGGAGTGCGGCGAGCAGATGATGGTGGACAACACCACCGTCGTCTTCCAGTACCGCCGGCACGCGGTCAGTGAGTCCTCGGTGCAGGCCTACTCCGGCACCCGGTTCACCGAGGCGGAGCGGTACTTCAACGCGGTGGCCGAGCGGATGGGTGCCCGCGGCTGGCCGAAGGCCGCCCGTGCGGCCCGGTTCCGCAGCGCCTCCCGCCTGCACGCGCTGACCATGCTGCCGGGCGCGCTGAAGCGCGGCCAGACGGCTGGGGCCAAGGTGCTGGTCCGCCACGCGCTGACCGGCGGGCAGCGGCATTAGGGCGCCGGGGCCGATCTCCGCGACCGGCTCCCAGGCGCAGTCACCCGAAGGTGAACTGCCGCCTGGGGGCCGGTCGTTGTCGTACATGACGCGGTCGTCAACTCACACAAGTAGGGAAGTGTCCCGGTGCAGCCGCTGATCGACTCCGCCCACACCTCCGACGGGCCGGGCCGGGGTGAGGACGGCGGCAAGAACGCGCCCGACGCCCTGGCCCCGGCCGTGCGGGCCCGGCTGCGGGTGCTGGCCGCCCACCGCTGGTTCTGGCCGGTGGCCCTGCTGCTCGGCTACGGCGGGCAGGTGGTGTTCCGCCTGGTGCTGTCGATCCACAACTACTTCCCGTCGGTGCACGCCGACGAGGACTCCTACCTGGTGATAGCGCGGGTGCTGGCCGGCCGGCCGACCACCGAGATGCCGGTCGGGGTGGTGATCCCGGGCGGGTACCCGCTGCTGATCTCGCCGGCGCTGCGGATCGCCGACAACCCGGCCACCGCGTACCACCTGATCATGGCCATCAACGCGGTGCTCAACGCGCTGGTGTTCCCGCTGGTCGTGGTGGCGGCGCGCCGGCTGGGCCTGTCCCGGCGGAACGCGTACCTGGTGGGCACCGCCGTGGCGCTGGTGCCGCCGGTGACCTTCTACTCCCAGTTCGTCATGTCGGACACCGTGCTCCCGGTGCTCCTGCTGGTCTGGCTGATCACGATGCACGGCTGGCTCTCGCCCGGCTCGCCGCGCCGGCGCGCGTTGTACGCGGTGGCGATGGGCCTGGTGGCCGGCTACTCGATGGCCACCCACGACCGCGGCGGCGTGGTCGTGGCGCTGACCGCGCTGGTGCTGGTCGTGGTGCTGGCCGTCGGCTGGGCGCCGCGGCTCGCCTCGCTGGCCGGGGTCGGCGGGCTCGGGGTGTCCTTCCTGGGCGCCAAGCTGCTGGCCGGCTTCGTCGAGAGCCAGTTCAAGGACGTGCCGCCGAGCAGCGTCGGCAACAAGGTCTTCGAGAACCTGGGGGACCCCCAGTACCGCGGCACGATCATCGCCCGCACCTTCGGGCAGCTCTGGTACTTCATGACCTCGACGTACGGCTTCGGGGCGATCGCCTTCGTGCTGTGCGTGACGGTCGTGTTCCGGCGCCGGTACCCGGTGGCCGAGCGGGTGGTGGCCTTCACCATGGTCGCCATGCTGTTCGGCACCGCGCTGGCCTCGGCGGCCGGCCTGGCGGACAACAACCGGATCGACAACTGGGTGTACGCCCGGTACTGCGCGGTGCTGGTGCCGCTGTTCCTGGTGGTCGGCCTGGCCGTGCTGTTCCGGGCGGGCAAGCGCTCACTGCTGTGGCTGGCCGGGATCGGCGCGGTGGTGATCGGGGTCATCCAGGTCTCGGTCGGCGCGTACGCGGGCTCCGAGCTCAAGCTCTGGGCCAGCCCGTGGACGGTGCCGGACGCGATGTTCCTGGCCTCGACCTGGGAGGGCCTGCACATGGCCCGGACGACCGTCGGAGCGCTGGCGGTGCTGGCCGCCTGCCTGCTGCTGCGGGTGGCCGGCGGACGCCGGGTGGTCGCGGCCGTGGTGGGCTGCGTGACGATGTTCGCCGCCTACGCGACGGTCTCCATCACCGACAACGTCTCCGCGCCGCACGGCAAGGCCCGCAAGTACGAGGCCGTCGGCCTGTACAAGGAGGCCGGGCTGCGCAAGGACGACAACCTGGTCATGGACGGGAACCTCAACTGGGACGCCCGGATGGCGCTGTCCTACGAGGTCTACTGGGGCCGGGTCTGGACCGAGGACCTGAAGGCCGGCGACGCCCTGCCGGAGCGGGCCACCGCCGTCCTGGCGACGGCCGCCGACAAGGACGCCCCGCCGCAGGCCAGCTGGCCGAACCCGAGGCCGGGCTGGTACATCACGAAGTACAACCTGGAGCGCGGCTGGGTGCTCTGGCGCAAGGCCTGAGCTGCGGAACCACCCGATCGGGGCCGGTGGGGAGGGTCTCACCGGCCCCGATTGGCATCCGGACTGCTCCGTGTGGCAGTATGTCCAAGTTGCTCGGTTGAGTGCCGATGCTGCGCGCCTCCCGCCGGGAGGACCGGAAGCGAGTCCCATGTACTCGTCGTTCCCGTGATGGCCGTCAAGCGTGAGTTCTACGCCACGGCAGCTGCGGGGCGAAAGTACGGGAATCTTCCGGGAAGCGTGTGCGGGGCCTCGACCCGGCCCCTCTACCCCAAAGTTTGAAACCGACGAAGTGATTCGTTGGTTTTTTGCAAGCGCGAGTGCGACACGCCCGAGCGCGGGGGTCGGAGGTCGGTCGTGCAGTGACTAAGGACAAAGGACTACTGAGTAGCCATGGCGGGACAGAAGATCCGCATCCGGCTCAAGGCCTACGACCACGAGGTCATCGACTCCTCGGCGAAGAAGATCGTCGAGACGGTGATTCGTACTGGTGCGCAGGTCGCGGGCCCGGTGCCGCTGCCCACTGAGAAGAACGTGTACTGCGTCATCCGCTCGCCGCACAAGTACAAGGACTCGCGCGAGCACTTCGAGATGCGTACTCACAAGCGTCTGATCGACATCCTCGACCCCACGCCGAAGACGGTTGACTCGCTCATGCGTCTCGACCTGCCGGCTGGCGTCGACATCGAGATCAAGCTCTGAGAGGCGCACCGAAGATGGCTAAGCAGATTAAGGGCATCCTGGGCGAGAAGCTCGGCATGACCCAGGTCTGGGACGAGAACAACCGGGTCGTCCCGGTGACCGTCGTCAAGGCTGGGCCGAATGTCGTGACCCAGGTCCACACCGCCGACAGCCCGGCCGGCTACGACGCCGTCCAGATCGGCTTCGGCGAGATCGACCCCCGCAAGGTGAACAAGCCCCTCGCGGGTCACTTCGCCAAGGCCGGTGTCACCCCGCGTCGCCACCTGGTCGAGCTCCGTACCTCGGACGCGTCCGAGTACACCCTGGGCCAGGAGATCACCGCCGAGCTGTTCGAGGCGGGTGTCAAGGTCGACGTGACCGGCACCTCCAAGGGCAAGGGCTTCGCCGGTGTCATGAAGCGCCACAACTTCCGGGGCCTCGGCGCCGGTCACGGTGTGCAGCGCAAGCACCGCTCGCCCGGCTCGATCGGTGGCTGTGCCACCCCGGGTCGCGTGTTCAAGGGCGTGAGGATGGCCGGCCGGATGGGCCACGAGCGTGTGACCACCCAGAACCTGACCATCCATGCCGTTGACGCGGAGAAGGGGCTGCTCCTGATCAAGGGCGCAATCCCGGGCCCGAACGGCGGCCTCATCCTCGTCCGCACTGCGGCGAAGGGGCTGTGAGGATATGAGCACCATTGACATCCTGTCGCCCTCGGGTGACAAGACCGGCAGCCTCGAGCTGCCGGCCGAGATCTTCGACGCGAAGGTCAGCGTTCCGCTGATGCACCAGGTCGTCGTGGCGCAGCTCGCTGCGGCCCGTCAGGGCACCCACAAGACCAAGACTCGTGGCGAGGTCCGCGGTGGCGGCAAGAAGCCGTACCGCCAGAAGGGCACCGGCCGCGCCCGTCAGGGCTCGACCCGTGCGCCGCAGTTCGCCGGCGGTGGCGTCGTGCACGGTCCCGTGCCGCGCGACTACTCGCAGCGGACCCCGAAGAAGATGATCGCCGCCGCTCTGCGCGGTGCGCTCACCGACCGGGCCCGCCACAACCGCATCCACGTCGTCACCGACGTGGTCGCGGCCGAGGTGCCGTCGACCAAGGCCGCCAAGAGCCTGTTCGGCAAGATCACCGAGCGCAAGAACGTCCTCCTGGTCGTCGAGCGCGCGGACGAGCTGGGCCTGAAGTCCGCTCGTAACCTGCCGCACGTGCACATCCTGGACGCCGGTCAGCTGAACACCTACGACGTGCTCGTCTCCGACGATGTGGTCTTCACCCAGGCCGCCTTCGAGCGTTTCGTGGCCGGTCCGGCCGCGTCCGCCAAGGCCGTTGCCGCTGAGGGCGAGCTCGAAGGGAGCGCCGCCTGATGAGCGACGTTACGAGCAAGACGTTCACGGACCCCCGTGACGTCCTGGTGAAGCCGGTCATCTCCGAGAAGAGCTACAGCCTTCTCGACGAGAACAAGTACACGTTCATCGTGTCGCCGGGCGCCAACAAGACCCAGATCAAGCAGGCCGTCGAGGCGGTCTTCTCGGTCAAGGTCGAGGCTGTCAACACGATCAACCGTCAGGGCAAGCGCAAGCGCTCCAAGACGGGCTTTGGCAAGCGCAAGGACACCAAGCGCGCCATCGTGACGCTGGCCGAGGGCAACCGCATCGACATCTTCGGTGGTCCGGTCTCCTAACGGAGATCGTGATCGTCGATAAGGACGAGGACGAGAGAGCCAAATGGGCATCCGCAAGTACAAGCCGACTACGCCGGGCCGTCGTGGCTCCAGCGTGGCCGACTTCGTAGAGATCACGCGGTCCACGCCGGAGAAGTCGCTGGTTCGCCCCCTGCACAGCAAGGGCGGCCGTAACAACGCCGGTCGGATCACCGTTCGCCACCAGGGTGGCGGTCACAAGCGCGCCTACCGCGTGATCGACTTCCGTCGTCACGACAAGGACGGCGTGCCGGCCAAGGTCGCGCACATCGAGTACGACCCGAACCGCACCGCGCGCATCGCGCTCCTGCACTACGCGGACGGCGAGAAGCGCTACATCATCGCGCCGCGCGGCATCGCGCAGGGTGACCGGATCGAGAACGGCGCTGGCGCCGACATCAAGCCGGGCAACAACCTGCCGCTGCGCAACATCCCGGTCGGTACCACCATCCACGCGGTGGAGCTGCGTCCCGGTGGCGGTGCCAAGATGGCCCGCTCCGCCGGTTCCGGCATCCAGCTGCTGGCGCGTGAGGGCAAGATGGCGCACCTGCGCATGCCCTCCGGTGAGATCCGCCTGGTCGACGCGCGCTGCCGCGCCACCGTCGGCGAGGTCGGCAACGCCGAGCAGTCGAACATCAACTGGGGCAAGGCCGGCCGTATGCGCTGGAAGGGCGTCCGCCCGACCGTGCGTGGTGTCGCCATGAACCCGATCGACCACCCGCACGGTGGTGGTGAGGGTAAGACCTCTGGTGGTCGCCACCCGGTCTCGCCGTGGGGCCAGAAGGAGGGTCGCACCCGTCGCCCGAAGAAGGCGTCGGACGCTCTCATCGTGCGCCGCCGCAAGACCAACAAGAAGCGCTAGGAGCAGGTCAGATGCCGCGCAGTCTCAAGAAGGGCCCCTTCATCGACGGCCACCTTCTCAAGAAGGTGGACGCGCAGAACGAGGCGGGTACCCAGAACGTCATCAAGACCTGGTCCCGTCGCTCCGTGATCTTCCCGGCCATGCTCGGCCACACGATCGCGGTTCACGATGGTCGCAAGCACGTCCCGGTGTTCGTCACCGAGTCGATGGTCGGCCACAAGCTGGGCGAGTTCGCTCCGACCCGCACCTTCCGCGGCCACGTCAAGGACGACCGCAAGTCGAAGCGTCGCTAGTCGCCTGAGCTTCACCGCCAGAACGACTCAATGACTTACTCCATTAAGGGGACAACCATGGAAGCCAGGGCCCAGGCGCGGTACATCCGCGTCACGCCCATGAAGGCCCGCCGCGTGGTGGACCTCATCCGTGGCCTGCCGGCCACGGAGGCCCAGGCCGTCCTGCGTTTCGCTCCGCAGGCCGCCACCGTGCCGGTCGGCAAGGTGCTCGACAGCGCCATTGCCAACGCCGCGCACAACTACAACCACTCCAACGTGGACGACCTCGTCATCAGCGAGGCGTACGTTGACGAGGGTCCGACCCTGAAGCGGTTCCGTCCGCGTGCCCAGGGCCGCGCCTACCGGATCCGCAAGCGGACCAGCCACATCACCGTGGTCGTCAGCAGCAAGGAAGGGACCCGGTAATGGGCCAGAAGGTTAACCCGCACGGGTTCCGCCTCGGCATCAGCACGGACTTCAAGTCCCGCTGGTACGCCGACAAGCTGTACAAGGACTACGTCAAGGAAGACGTCGCCATCCGACGTCTCATGACGAAGGGCATGGAGCGCGCCGGCATCTCCAAGGTCGAGATCGAGCGCACCCGTGACCGCGTCCGCGTGGACATCCACACCGCGCGTCCGGGCATCGTGATCGGCCGCCGCGGCGCGGAGGCCGACAAGATCCGGGGCAACCTGGAGAAGCTGACCGGCAAGCAGGTCCAGCTGAACATCCTCGAGGTCAAGAACCCCGAGCTGGACGCCCAGCTCGTGGCTCAGGGCGTCGCGGAGCAGCTGTCCTCCCGCGTCTCCTTCCGCCGTGCCATGCGCAAGTCGATGCAGGGCACCATGAAGTCCGGCGCCAAGGGCATCAAGGTCCAGTGCTCCGGTCGTCTCGGCGGCGCCGAGATGAGCCGTTCGGAGTTCTACCGCGAGGGTCGTGTGCCGCTGCACACCCTGCGTGCGAACGTCGACTACGGCTTCTTCGAGGCCAAGACCACCTTCGGCCGCATCGGCGTGAAGGTCTGGATCTACAAGGGCGACGTCAAGAACATCGCCGAGGTCCGCGCTGAGAACGCCGCTGCCCGCTCGGGCAACCGCCCGGCCCGTCCCGAGGGTGGTCGTCCCGCCCGCGGTGGCGACCGCCGTGGTGGCGAGCGCGGTGGCCGTGGCCGTCGTCCCGCCGCTGCCGAGGCCCCCGCGGCCCCGGCCGCCGAGGCTCCGGCTGCCGAGAACACCGGAACGGAGGCCTGACTCCCATGCTGATCCCCCGTCGGGTCAAGCACCGCAAGCAGCACCACCCCAAGCGTCGTGGCGCTGCCAAGGGTGGCACCGAGCTCGCCTTCGGCGAGTACGGCATCCAGGCCGTCACCCCGGCCTACGTGACGAACCGGCAGATCGAGTCCGCTCGTATCGCCGTCACCCGTCACATCAAGCGTGGCGGCAAGGTCTGGATCAACATCTACCCGGACCGTCCGCTCACCAAGAAGCCGGCCGAGACCCGCATGGGTTCCGGTAAGGGTTCGCCCGAGTGGTGGATCGCGAACGTGCACCCGGGTCGGGTCATGTTCGAGCTGTCGTACCCCAACGAGAAGGTGGCTCGTGAGGCGCTGACCCGCGCAGCTCACAAGCTCCCGATGAAGTGCCGGATCATCCGGCGCGAGGCAGGTGAGAGCTGATGTCGGCCGGCACCAAGGCTGCTGACCTCCGCGAGCTGGACAACGAGGGTCTCGTTGCCAAGCTCCGTGAGGCCAAGGAGGAGCTGTTCAACCTCCGCTTCCAGGCGGCGACCGGGCAGCTCGACAACCACGGACGGCTCAAGCTCGTCCGTAAGGACATCGCGCGGATCTACACCCTGATGCGCGAGCGCGAGCTGGGCATCGAGACGGTGGAGAGCGCCTGATGACTGAGAACACCAACGAGACGCGCGGTTTCCGCAAGACCCGTGAGGGTCTCGTCGTCAGCGACAAGATGGACAAGACCGTCGTCGTCGCCGTCGAGGACCGCGTCAAGCACGCTCTGTACGGCAAGGTCATCCGCCGTACGAACAAGCTGAAGGCGCACGACGAGGCGAACGCCTGCGGCATCGGCGACCGGGTCCTCCTCGCGGAGACCCGCCCGCTGTCCGCGACGAAGCGCTGGCGCGTCGTCGAGATCCTCGAGAAGGCCAAGTAACGAAGTTGATGCGGTACGGCCGTATGTGCATCAGGCCCCTTGCGGGCGCTGGTGTGAGCAGCGGCCGGCCCGTCAGCTCTCGTTGACGATCAGGAGAAAGCTGTGATCCAGCAGGAGTCGCGACTGCGTGTCGCCGACAACACGGGCGCGAAGGAAATCCTTTGCATCCGCGTTCTCGGTGGTTCCGGTCGCCGCTACGCCGGTATCGGGGACGTCATCGTCGCCACCGTCAAGGACGCGATCCCCGGCGGTTCGGTGAAGAAGGGTGACGTCGTCAAGTGCGTCGTCGTCCGTACCGTGAAGTCGCGCCGTCGTCCCGACGGTTCGTACATCCGGTTCGACGAGAACGCCGCGGTCGTTCTGAAGAACACCGATGGTGACCCCCGTGGTACCCGCATCTTCGGCCCGGTGGGCCGCGAGCTGCGCGACAAGAAGTTCATGAAGATCATCTCGCTTGCGCCGGAGGTGCTCTAACCCATGGCGAACAGCATGAAGATCAAGAAGGGTGACCTGGTTCAGGTCATCACCGGCAAGGACCGCGGCAAGCAGGGCAAGGTCATCCAGGCCATGCCCGCCGAGAACAAGGTCCTCGTCGAGGGTGTGAACCGGGTCAAGAAGCACACCAAGCCGGGCCCGGGCACTCAGGGTGGCATCGTCACCGTCGAGGCGCCGGTGCACGTCTCCAACGTCCAGCTGGTCGTGGAGAAGGACGGCAAGAAGGTCGTCACCCGCGTTGGCTACCGCTTCGATGACGAGGGCAACAAGATCCGCGTTGCCAAGCGAACCGGTGAGGACATCTGATGTCTGAGACGACTGTTGAGAAGGTGACCCCCCGTCTCAAGGAGCGTTACAACTCCGAGATCAAGGGTCAGCTGCAGGAGCAGTTCTCGTACGAGAACGTCATGCTGACGCCCGGCCTGGTCAAGGTCGTCGTCAACATGGGTGTCGGCGAGGCCGCTCGTGACAGCAAGCTGATCGAGGGCGCGATCCGCGACCTGACCGCGATCACCGGTCAGAAGCCGGCCGTGACCAAGGCCCGCAAGTCCATCGCGCAGTTCAAGCTGCGCGAGGGCCAGCCGATCGGCACGCACGTCACCCTCCGCGGTGACCGCATGTGGGAGTTCCTGGACCGTCTGGTGTCGCTGGCCCTGCCGCGTATCCGTGACTTCCGTGGCCTCTCCCCGAAGCAGTTCGACGGCCGTGGCAACTACACCTTCGGTCTGACCGAGCAGGTTATGTTCCACGAGATCGACCAGGACAAGGTCGACCGTCAGCGCGGTATGGACATCACCGTCGTGACCACCGCTCAGACCGACGACGAGGGCCGGGCGCTCCTGCGCGCTCTGGGCTTCCCGTTCAAGGAGGCGTGAGCCAATGGCGAAGAAGTCCCTCATCGCGAAGTCCGAGCGCAAGCCGAAGTTCGGCGTCCGGGCCTACACCCGGTGCCAGCGCTGCGGCCGTCCGCACTCGGTGTACCGCAAGTTCGGCCTGTGCCGTGTCTGCCTTCGTGAGATGGCGCACCGCGGCGAGCTGCCGGGCGTGACCAAGAGCTCCTGGTAGTCCTCTTTCCCCAGGGGAACCAGGCACTTTAGGCACACAGCGAAGCAGAGGTGCCCGATCCCACACCGGCCCGTTTTGGGCCTACCGTACGGATTCCCGTAAGGTAGTGGGGTCGGGCCCCCTGCCGCGGCGTCCCCATGGATGTCCGTGGTCCTCTACGGAGGGCTCGCACCCAGTCTTACGACGTCGCAGGTCCCCTGCGCTTGTGCCCCTGACGAACTCGGAAGAGTGCGGCAGGGGGACCTGGCGCGGAGAAACCGCGGCGAGAGAGGCCTGAGGCCATCATGACCATGACCGACCCCATCGCAGACATGCTCACGCGTCTGCGTAACGCGAACTCGGCGTACCACGACACCGTGGCGATGCCGGCCAGCAAGATCAAGGCGCACGTCGCCGAGATCCTGCAGCAGGAGGGGTACATCTCCTCCTACAAGGTTGAGGAGCCCGTCGAGGGCGAGGTCGGCAAGAAGCTGACCATCGAGCTCAAGTTCGGCCCCAACCGTGAGCGCTCCATCGCCGGCATCAAGCGCATCAGCAAGCCGGGTCTGCGCGTTTACGCAAAGTCCACCAACCTGCCGAAGGTTCTCGGCGGCCTGGGCGTGGCGATCATCTCCACGTCCTCCGGCCTCCTGACCGACAAGCAGGCCGCCAAGAAGGGCGTAGGCGGAGAAGTTCTCGCCTACGTCTGGTAATTCGGGAAACGGAGGTACAGCAATGTCGCGCATTGGACGGCTGCCCATCCAGGTCCCCGCTGGCGTGGACGTCACCATCGATGGCCAGGCGGTCTCGGTGAAGGGCCCGAAGGGCACCCTCACCCACGTTGTCGCCGCGCCGATCGAGATCGGTAAGGGCGAGGACGGCACGCTGCTCGTCACCCGCCCCAACGACGAGCGTCTGTCGAAGGCCCTGCACGGCCTTTCCCGCACGCTGGTGGCGAACATGATCACCGGCGTGACCGCGGGCTACCGCAAGTCGCTGGAGATCAGCGGTGTCGGCTACCGAGTTCTGGCGAAGGGCTCCGACATGGAGTTCCAGCTGGGCTACAGCCACCCGATCCTCGTCGAGGCGCCCGAGGGCATCTCCTTCGTCGTCGAGTCGGCCACCAAGTTCCACGTGGACGGCATCGACAAGCAGAAGGTCGGCGAGGTCGCCGCGAAGATCCGCAAGCTGCGCAAGCCGGACCCGTACAAGGCCAAGGGTGTCAAGTACGCGGGCGAGGTCATCCGCCGCAAGGTCGGAAAGAGTGGTAAGTAAGCGATGAGTGTCTCTGTCAAGATCGGCAAGGGCAACGCCTACAAGAGCGCCGCTCGCAAGCGCCGCGCGATCCGCGTTCGCAAGCGCGTCGTCGGCACCGAGGTGCGTCCGCGTCTCGTCGTGACGCGCTCGAACCGTCACATGGTCGCCCAGGTCATCGACGACGCCAAGGGTCACACCCTGGCGTCGGCGTCCACCCTCGACGTGTCCATCAAGGGCGCCGAGGGCGACAAGACCGAGCTGGCCAAGAAGGTCGGGAGCCTGGTCGCCGAGCGCGCCAAGGCCGCCGGCATCGAGTCGGTCGTCTTCGACCGCGCGGGCAACCGGTACGCCGGCCGCATCGCCGCCCTGGCGGACGCGGCCCGCGAGGCCGGGCTCGACTTCTAAGCCGCTCGTCGACTCTGTCGGCGGACGTAATCGAGAGAGGTAATTCCAATGGCTGGACCCCAGCGCCGCGGTAGCGGCGCCGGCGGCGGCACCGGTGGCGAGCGGCGCGACCGTAAGCGTGACGACCGGGGCAACGCCCCCGCCGTCGAGAAGACCGCTTACGTCGAGCGCGTTGTCGCGATCAACCGTGTCGCCAAGGTTGTCAAGGGTGGTCGTCGTTTCAGCTTCACCGCGCTGGTCGTGGTGGGCGACGGTGACGGCACCGTGGGTGTCGGTTACGGGAAGGCGAAGGAGGTTCCGGCCGCCATCGCCAAGGGTGTTGAGGAGGCCAAGAAGAACTTCTTCAAGGTCCCCCGCATCCAGGGCACCATCCCGCACCCGATCCAGGGTGAGAAGGCCGCCGGCGTCGTGCTGCTGAAGCCCGCCGCCCCCGGTACCGGTGTTATCGCCGGTGGTCCGGTGCGCGCCGTCCTGGAGTGCGCCGGCATTCACGACATCCTGTCGAAGTCGCTCGGCTCGGACAACGCGATCAACATCGTGCACGCCACGGTGGCCGCTCTGAAGGGCCTCGTGCGCCCCGAGGAGATCGCCGCCCGTCGTGGCCTGCCGCTGGAGGACGTGGCCCCCGCCGCTCTGCTGCGGGCGCGTGCTGCAGGGGTGAGCGCCTGATGGCTCGCCTGAAGATCACGCAGACCAAGTCGTACATCGGCAGCAAGCAGAACCACCGTGACACCCTGCGTTCGCTTGGTCTCAAGCGCATGCACGACGTCGTGGTGAAGGAGGACCGTCCCGAGATCCGCGGGATGGCCCACACGGTCCGTCACCTGGTGACGGTTGAGGAGGTGGACTGATCATGGGCGACAACCCGATCAAGATCCACAACCTGCGGCCCGCCCCGGGTGCCAAGACCGACAAGATCCGCGTGGGTCGTGGCGAGGGCTCCAAGGGTAAGACCGCTGGTCGTGGTACCAAGGGCACCAAGGCCCGCTACCAGGTTCCGCAGCGCTTCGAGGGTGGCCAGATGCCGCTCCACATGCGTCTGCCGAAGCTGAAGGGCTTCAAGAACCCGTTCAAGATCACGTTCCAGGTCGTGAACCTGGACAAGCTGGCCGAGCTCTACCCGCAGGGTGGCGAGGTCACGGTCGAGGACCTGGTCGCCAAGGGCGCGGTTCGCAAGAACTCCCTCGTCAAGGTGCTCGGCACCGGCGAGGTCTCGGTCGCCCTCCAGGTGACGGTCGACGCCGTCTCCGGTTCGGCCGCCGAGAAGATCAAGGCCGCCGGCGGTACGGTCACCGAGCTCGTCTGAGCCCGCTGACTCCGGCTTACGAGCCCCGCACCTCCTCCGGGAGGTGCGGGGCTCGTTCCGTTTCCCGGGTCCTCTTCCTTTTCGGGGCGTGGCTCCGGCCGTGTCGGCGCTCGTTCTTTTGTGTGGCAAAACCGGGCATCCCGTACCCCGTGAGTGGGGGAGGGGCGGTACGCGCTTCTTCCGAGTGGCTGCGCACTGTTAGAGTCCGTGGGGTTCCCTTGTAGGCTGCGCGTAGGCTCGCCTGTGCCGTCTGTACGGGAATCCGAACCGCAAACTCCCCATTCAGGACCGACCCTCCCGCCGACGACGCGCGGGAGGCGCAGGAGGCACCGTGCTCAGTGCGTTCGCGCGGGCGTTCCAGACGCCCGACCTGCGCAAGAAGCTGCTGTTCACGCTGGGCATCATGGTGCTGTTCCGGCTGGGCTCGCACATTCCCATTCCCGGCGTGAGTTTCACGGCCGTGAACGAGTGTGTGAAGGACACGAAGAACAGCGGCCTCTTCGGACTCGTCAACCTGTTCAGCGGGGGCGCGCTCCTCCAGCTGACGATCTTCGCCCTCGGCATCATGCCGTACATCACGGCGAGCATCATCCTCCAGCTCCTCACCGTCGTGATCCCGCGACTGGAGATGCTGAAGAAGGAGGGACAGGCCGGCCAGGCGAAGATCACCCAGTACACCCGGTACCTGACCATCGCGCTCGCGGTGCTCCAGGGCACCGGCATCGTGGCGACGGCCTCCAGCGGCGCGCTCTTCTCCGGCTGCCCGCTGGCCAACCAGATCGTCCCGGACACCAGCGTGTTCCGGATCGCCGTCATGGTGCTCACCATGACCGCCGGCACCACGGTCATCATGTGGCTGGGCGAGCTGGTCACCGACCGCGGCATCGGCAACGGCATGTCGCTGCTGATCTTCACCTCGATCGCGGCGCAGTTCCCCTCCAGCATGTGGAACATCAAGACCACCGGCACCATCGGTGGCGGCTGGGTCGAGTTCCTCTCCGTGATCGCGGTCGGCGTCATCGTCGTGATGCTGGTCATCTTCGTGGAGCAGGCGCAGCGCCGGATCCCGGTGCAGTACGCGAAGCGGATGATCGGCCGCCGGGCCTTCGGCGGCACCTCGACCTACATCCCGCTCAAGGTGAACCAGGCCGGTGTCATCCCGGTCATCTTCGCCTCGTCGCTGCTGTACATCCCGGCCCTGGTGGTCCAGCTGACCAACAGCCAGGCGGGCTGGGCCACGTGGATCCGGACGAACTTCGTCAAGGGTGACCACCCGATCTACATGGCCACGTACTTCCTGCTGATCGTCTTCTTCGCCTTCTTCTACGTCGCCATCTCCTTCAACCCCGAAGAAGTTGCCGACAACATGAAGAAGTATGGTGGGTTCATCCCGGGCATCCGGGCCGGCCGACCGACGGCCGAGTACCTGAACTACGTGCTGACCCGAATCACGTGGCCGGGTTCGCTCTACCTGGGCCTGATCGCGTTGATCCCGATGATCGCCCTGGTCGCCTTCGGACAGCAGACCAACTTCCCGTTCGGCGGCACCAGCGTGCTCATCGTCGTCGGCGTCGGACTCGAAACTGTGAAGCAGATCGAGAGCCAGCTCCAGCAGCGCAATTACGAAGGGTTCCTCCGCTGATGCGTATCGTCCTCGTTGGTCCTCCCGGGGCCGGGAAGGGTACTCAGGCGCACCTGCTCGCCAAGACCCTGTCCATCCCCCACATCTCCACCGGCGACCTGTTCCGTGCCAACATCAGCCAGGGCACCCCGCTGGGGCTCGAGGCGAAGAGCTACATGGACGCGGGACACCTGGTGCCGGACGAGGTCACCATCGGGATGGCCAAGGACCGGATGCTCCAGGAGGACGCCGCCAACGGCTTCCTGCTCGACGGCTTCCCCCGCAACCTGGGGCAGGCCAAGGCGCTGGACGAGTTCCTCGCCGAGCAGGGCATCAAGCTGGACGGCGTGCTGGACCTGGAGGTCCCCGAGGACGAGGTCGTCCGCCGGATCGCCGGCCGCCGCCTGTGCCGCAACGACGGGGGCCACGTCTTCCACGTGGACTACAACCCGCCGAAGGTCGACGGCGTCTGCGACGAGTGCGGCGGCGAGCTGTACCAGCGTTCGGACGACACCGAGGACAAGGTCCGCACGCGTCTGGAGGTCTACCACACGGAGACCGAGCCGATCGTCGAGTACTACGTCCAGCAGGGCCTGGTGGCGACCATCTCGGCCCTCGGCAAGGTGGACGAGGTCACCGCCCGCTCGATCGAGGCGCTGAAGCAGGACAGCTGAGTCTCTCGGCGAACGTACGAACGGTACGGCCGGGTCGCCCGCCCAGTGCGGGTGGCCCGGCCGTTTCGGCGTCGTACGGTGGTAAGCAGTGGTAATCCGGACTTGGAAGGCGTGACCAGATGGTGGAGATCAAGACCCCCGAGCAGATCGCGAAGATGCGAGCGGCCGGACTGGTCGTCGCCGAGGCGCTCAAGGCCTGTCGCGAGGCGGTCGCCCCCGGGGTGACCACCCAGGAGCTCAACGACGTCGCGGACAAGGTCATCACCGACCACGGCGCCACCTCGAACTTCCGCGCCCACCACGGCGGGCTCTGGTTCCCGGGCGTGATCTGCGCCTCGGTGAACAACGAGGTGGTGCACGGCATCCCCGGCGACCGGGTGCTCCAGGAGGGCGACGTCATCTCGATCGACTGCGGCGCCATCCTGGACGGCTGGCACGGCGACTCGGCGATCACCGTGGCGGTCGGCGAGGTCCGCCCGGAGGTCGAGATGCTGAGCCGGGTCACCGAGGGCTCGATGTGGGCCGGCATCGCCCAGATGAAGAAGAACAACCGCCTGGTGGACGTCTCCAAGGCGATCGAGGGCTACATCCGCCGCCAGGCACTGCCGCCGAAGGGCAAGTGGGGCATCACCGAGGGCTACGGCGGCCACGGCATCGGCACCGCGATGCACATGGAGCCGCACGTGCTGAACTACGTCGAGCGCGGCCGCGGCAAGGGCCCGAAGCTCGTCCCCGGCACGGTGCTGGCGATCGAGCCGATGGTCTCGCTCGGCACCCCGCACACCACCGTGCTGGAGGACGACTGGACGGTCGTCACCAACGACGGCACCTGGGCCTCGCACTGGGAGCACTCGGTGGCCGTCACCGAGCAGGGCCCGCTGGTGCTGACCGCCTTCGACGGCGGCAAGGCGGAACTGGCCAAGCTGGGCATCACCGCAGCTCCGGACCCCCTCGCGTAGTCGCGACGGCGTCCGCGGGCCGCTGCTGACAAGGGATCAGAGCCCTGGAGGTTTGGACCTCCAGGGCTTTTGTCCTATTTTTATGCGCTGGCAGGGCCAGCAGTGGCCCACGAGCGAGCAGGAGACAGCACGTGCTCAAGGGATTCCGCGACTTCATGATGCGCGGCAACGTCGTCGACATGGCGGTCGGTGTGGTCATCGGTGCCGCGTTCACCGCGGTGGTGACCGGCTTCGTGTCCGCCTTCCTCACCCCGCTGGTGGGTGTCGTGGTCGGCGCGGCCGGCGACTTCAGCTCGTACAAGGCGACGGTCGCCGGGGTCACCTTCCCCTACGGCCAGTTCCTCAACGTGCTGATCGCCTTCCTGATGACCGCCGCGGTGCTGTACTTCTGCGTGGTGCTGCCGATCACCAAGGCGACCGCGCGCTACATGCCGGCGAAGCCGAAGGCCCCGAAGCGCCCCTGCCCGGAGTGCCTGACCGAGATCCCGCTGGCCGCCCGCCGCTGCTCGGCCTGCACCGCCCACGTCGACCCGCTGACGGCCTCCGCCGGGGCCTGAGGCCACCGGTGTGACGGTCGCCGCCTTCCGGGGCCCCGGTTTTGGACCGCGGCACACGCTGGCGTAGGATGGACCGTCGGCTCACTCGTAGCGTGCTTCAGCACGCCCTCCTCCCCTCGGGGACGGGGTGAACCCAGGTTCGCACGAGCGTTCCGCATACGGTAGCCGGTCCCGGAAGGTGGATCTCGCAGTTCATGGCTAAGAAGCAAGGCGCCATTGAGATCGAGGGCACCGTGATCGAGTCTCTTCCGAACGCGATGTTCAAGGTCGAGCTGCAGAACGGTCACAAGGTCCTCGCGCACATCAGTGGCAAGATGCGCATGCACTACATCCGCATCCTGCCGGACGACCGGGTCGTCGTGGAGCTCAGCCCCTACGACCTCACGCGCGGCCGGATCGTCTACCGCTACAAGTAAGAACGTCAGATCTAGACCCGGAGAACCTGAAGCATGAAGGTCAAGCCGAGCGTCAAGAAGATCTGCGACAAGTGCAAGGTGATCCGCCGTCACGGTCGGGTCATGGTGATCTGCGACAACCTGCGCCACAAGCAGCGCCAGGGCTGATCGCTCCCCAGCATTTCTCGTAGTACTTCGCGCGACGCGAAAACGTCATAAGCGGGCTACCCGATCCGTCCCTTCCCGGACGGACTGCCGCCCCCGGTAAGAGGCCGGGGCTCCCTCGTCGAGAGGCGAAGGAGTAGGTAGCACGCAAGACCTCTGAAGAACCACAGGAGCCTTGAATGGCACGCCTCGCCGGCGTTGATCTCCCCCGTGAGAAGCGGATCGAGATCGCCCTCACCTACGTGTACGGCATCGGCCGTACCCGCGCCCAGCAGACCCTGGCCGAGACCGGTGTGAGCCCGGACGTCCGCGTCCGCGACATCTCCGAGGACGACCTCGTCAAGCTGGGTCAGTACATCGACGCCAACTACACGGTCGAGGGTGACCTCCGCCGTGAGGTGGCCGCCGACATCCGCCGCAAGGTCGAGATCGGCTGCTACGAGGGTCTGCGTCACCGCCGCGGCCTGCCGGTCCGCGGCCAGCGCACCCACACCAACGCGCGTACCCGCAAGGGCCCGCGTCGCGCGATCGCCGGTAAGAAGAAGCCGGGCAAGAAGTAGTCCGTCCCGTAACCGGACATCCCTCCGGCCCGCGGGTCAGCGGACCGACCACCTCAGTAGGAGAACAGACTTATGCCCCCCAAGGGTCGTCAGGCTGCCGGCGCGAAGAAGATCCGCCGCAAGGAAAAGAAGAACGTCGCTCACGGCCACGCGCACATCAAGAGCACGTTCAACAACACCATCGTTTCGATCACCGACCCCTCGGGCAACGTGATCTCCTGGGCCTCCGCCGGCCACGTCGGCTTCAAGGGCTCGCGCAAGTCCACCCCGTTCGCCGCGCAGATGGCCGCCGAGGCCGCTGCCCGTCGCGCGCAGGAGCACGGCATGCGCAAGGTTGACGTCTTCGTGAAGGGTCCGGGCTCCGGCCGCGAGACCGCGATCCGTTCGCTCCAGGCCACCGGCCTGGAGGTCGGCTCGATCCAGGACGTCACCCCCACCCCGCACAACGGCTGCCGTCCGCCGAAGCGCCGCCGCGTCTGACGCAGCGCCTTCGGGCACGCGGGTCTTGCTGTAAACCTCGTACGGGCTCCCACGTAGTGATTAGTCGCTGCTCGCGGGAGCCCGTACGCTTGGTCCTGTCGGCATCAAATAGTGGGTGCCGAAGACAACTGGAGGATTCACCCCCATGCTTATCGCTCAGCGTCCGTCGCTGACCGAAGAGGTCGTCGACGAGTTCCGCTCGCGGTTCGTGATCGAGCCGCTGGAGCCGGGCTTCGGCTACACCCTCGGCAACTCCCTGCGCCGCACGCTCCTGTCGTCGATCCCGGGTGCCGCTGTCACCAGCATCCGCATCGACGGCGTCCTGCACGAGTTCACCACCGTGCCGGGCGTCAAGGAGGACGTGACCGACCTCATCCTCAACATCAAGCAGCTGGTCGTCTCCTCGGAGCACGACGAGCCGGTCGTGATGTACCTGCGCAAGCAGGGCCCGGGTGTCGTCACCGCCGCCGACATCGCCCCGCCGGCGGGTGTCGAGGTGCACAACCCCGAGCTGGTCCTCGCCACGCTGAACGGCAAGGGCAAGCTGGAGATGGAGCTGACCGTCGAGCGCGGTCGCGGCTACGTCTCCGCCGTCCAGAACAAGGCCTCCGGCCAGGAGATCGGCCGCATCCCGGTCGACTCGATCTACAGCCCCGTGCTGAAGGTCACCTACAAGGTCGAGGCCACCCGTGTCGAGCAGCGGACCGACTTCGACAAGCTGATCGTCGACGTCGAGACCAAGCCCGCCATGCGTCCGCGCGACGCCATGGCCTCGGCCGGCAAGACCCTGGTGGAGCTGTTCGGTCTCGCCCGCGAGCTGAACATCGACGCCGAGGGCATCGACATGGGCCCGTCCCCGACGGACGCCGCCCTGGCCGCCGACCTGGCGCTGCCGATCGAGGAGCTGGAGCTCACGGTCCGCTCCTACAACTGCCTCAAGCGCGAGGGCATCCACACCGTGGGTGAGCTCGTGGCCCGCTCCGAGGCCGACCTGCTCGACATCCGCAACTTCGGTGCGAAGTCGATCGACGAGGTCAAGGCGAAGCTGGCCGGCATGGGCCTGGCCCTCAAGGACAGCCCGCCCGGGTTCGACCCGACCGCTGCCGCCGACGCCTTCGGCGCCGACGACCTCGACGACTCGCACTTCGCCGAGACCGAGCAGTACTAAGAGAATTGGCCGCGGGGGCGGTTCCACGGAGCCGCCCCCGTCGTCCTGAAAGTCGTGCGGGCACAGTGCTCGTACGCCCGCTGCGGTACCTGGTACGGCCGCAGTCGGAGATCCGAGGAGTAATTCCATGCCGCGTCCCACCAAGGGTGCCCGTCTGGGCGGTGGCCCGCACCACGAGCCGCTGCTGCTCGCCGGCCTGTGCCGTGAGCTGTTCCAGTACGGCCGCATCACCACGACCGAGGCCAAGGCCCGTCGGATGCGCCCGCTGGCGGAGAAGCTGATCACCAAGGCGAAGAAGGGCGACATCCACAACCGTCGCCTGGTTCGCAAGACGATCACCGACATCGCCGTGCTGCACACCCTCTTCACCGAGATCGCGCCGCGCTACGAGAACCGCCCGGGTGGCTACACCCGCATCACCAAGATCGGTCCCCGTCGTGGCGACAACGCCCCGATGGCCGTGATCGAGCTGGTCGAGGCGCTGACCGTCGCGCAGACCGCCGTCGGCGAGGCCGAGGCCGCCACCAAGCGTGCCGTCAAGGAGGCCGACGCCAAGGTCGAGGCCACCGAGGCCGAGGCCGCCGAGCAGGCCTGACACCTTTAGGTGTGCTGCGGGCCCGCTCTCCCATTTCGGTGGGGGAGCGGGCCCGTTCCTCATGTCCAGGGAGTGAAGAGCAGTGGTCAACGATTGCGCCGAGCAGCCGCCGGTGAAGGACGGTCCGGCCGACGGGTACGTCCGGGTCCGGCTCGACCTCGCCTACCAGGGTGCCGAGTTCTCCGGCTGGGCCCGCCAGAAGGGCGGCCGCCGGACGGTCCAGGAGGAGATCGAGACCGCGCTGCAGATCGTCACCCGCAGCTCCGAGCTGTTCCCGCTGACCGTGGCCGGCCGCACCGACGCCGGGGTGCACGCCCGCGGCCAGGTCGCCCACGTCGACCTGCCCGCCGAGCTGTGGGAGGCGCACCGGGAGAAGCTGCTGCGCCGGCTGGCCGGCCGGCTGCCCGGGGACGTCCGGATCTACCGGGTCGGCGAGGCGCCGGCCGGGTTCGACGCCCGCTTCTCGGCGGTCTGGCGCCGCTACGCGTACCGGGTCGCCGACCACCCGGGCGGGGTGGACCCGCTGCTGCGCGGCCACGTGCTCTGGCACGACCGGCCGCTGGACGTGGAGAGGATGAACGCGGCGGCGGAGCTGCTGCTCGGCGAGCACGACTTCGCCGCGTACTGCAAGAAGCGCGAAGGCGCGACCACCATCCGCACCCTGCTGGAACTGCGCTGGGACCGCGTCCCGGTGGACACCTACGCCGCCCAGGAGGGCTCGCTCGCGGTCGCCACCGTGCGGGCCGACGCCTTCTGCCACAACATGGTCCGGGCGCTGGTCGGCGCGATGCTGCTGGTCGGCGACGGGCACCGGCCGGTGGAGTTCCCCGGCGAGGTGCTGGCCGGCGGGGTGCGCAACTCCGCCGTCAACGTGATCCGGCCGTACGGGCTCACGCTGGAGGAGGTCGGCTACCCGCCGGACGACCAGCTGGCCGAGCGCAACCGGGCGGCCCGCCGGATGCGCACCCTGCCCGGGCAGCCGGCCGTCCCGTAATCCGTTTTGGTCCGGCGCGTCCGCTTGGGACAATCCCTCTCATGGGACACGTCGAGATTTCGCACCTGGAGTACTACCTTCCGGACGGGCGGGTGCTGTTCGACGACGCGTCCTTCCGGGTCGGCGAGGGCGCCGCGGTGGCCCTGGTCGGAGCCAACGGCGCCGGCAAGACCACCCTGCTGAGGATGATCGCGGGGGACCTCCAGCCGCACGGCGGCTCGGTGACGATCAGCGGCGGGCTCGGCGTGATGCGCCAGTTCGTCGGCACCACCGGCCGCGAGGACCACCAGGCCACCCCGGGCGCGCTGCCGGCCGACGCCTCGGTGCGCGACCTGCTGGTCTCGGTCGCCCCGGAGCGGATCGCCAAGGCGGCCCGCGCGGTGGACGCCGCCGAGCTGGCGATGATCGCCCAGGACGACGAGAAGACCCAGATGGCCTACGCCCAGGCGCTCTCCGACTGGGCCGACGTCGGCGGCTACGACTACGAGACCGACTGGGACGTCTGCACCATGGGTGCCCTCGGGATGCCCTTCGACAAGGCCCAGTGGCGCGGCCTGAACACCCTCTCCGGCGGCGAGCAGAAGCGGCTGGTGCTGGAGGCGCTGCTGCGCGGCCCCGACGAGGTGCTGCTGCTCGACGAGCCCGACAACTACCTGGACGTCCCGGCCAAGCGCTGGCTGGAGGAGGCGATCAAGGCCACCTCCAAGACCGTCCTGTTCATCTCGCACGACCGCGAGCTGCTCTCGAAGACCGCCGACAAGATCATCGCCGTGGAGACCGGCGCCACCGGCAGCAGCGTCTGGGTGCACGGCGGCGGCTTCGACACCTTCCACGAGGCCCGCAAGGCCCGCTTCGAGCGCTTCGAGGAGCTGCGCCGCCGCTGGGACGAGGAGCACGCCAAGCTCAAGAAGCTGGTCCTCACCCTGCGCCAGGCCGCCGCCGTCAGCCATGAGATGGCCTCCCGGTACGCCGCCGCCCAGACCAGGCTGAAGAAGTTCGAGGACGCCGGCCCGCCGGAGACGCCGCCGCGCGAGCAGACCATCACCATGCGGCTCAAGGGCGGTCGCACCGGGGTGCGCGCCTTCACCATGGAGCGGCTGGAGCTCAGCGGCCTGATGCAGCCCTTCGACCTGGAGGTCTTCTACGGCGAGCGGGTCGCGGTGCTGGGCGCCAACGGCGCCGGCAAGTCGCACCTGCTGCGGCTGCTGGCCGGTGACGGGACGGTCGCCCACAGCGGGGACTGGAAGCTCGGCGCGCGGGTCGTGCCCGGCCACTTCCGGCAGACCCACGCCCACCCGGAGCTGTTCGGCCGCACCGTGCGGTCGATCGTCGAGGAGGAGCACGCGCTCAGCCGCGGCGCCGCGATGGGCGCGCTGCGCCGGTACGAGCTGGACCGCCAGGAGGAGCAGAAGTTCGAGTCGCTGTCCGGCGGGCAGCAGGCCCGGCTGATGATCCTCAAGCTCGAACTGTCCGGTGTGACGGCGCTGCTGCTCGACGAGCCGACCGACAACCTGGACCTGGAGAGCGCCGAGGCCCTCCAGGCCGGACTGGAGGCCTTCGAGGGCACCGTGCTGTGCGTCACCCACGACCGCTGGTTCGCCAAGACCTTCGACCGCTTCCTGGTGTTCGGCGCCGACGGCCGGGTGTTCGAGGCCTCCGAGCCGGTCTGGGACGTGACCCGGGTGGAGCGCGAACGCTGAGTGACGGCCCGGGGGGCTCCCGGCGTTTTTTGACCCCTTCGGGCCGGGCCGGTAACCTGGACGCTTGATGTGCGTATTGGCTCGCTCTATCTCACGTGAGAGGTCGGTACGCCGGAGACATCAGGTCGTCGACCAGCGGTCCCCCTTGAATTGCGTCCAAGGTTGGCCAGGCTGCTCTGCCGTCCGGGTGCTCCTGTCAGGACTCACTCACTGAAAAGCGAAGGCTACGACCGTGCGTACGTACAGCCCCAAGCCCGGCGACGTCCAGCGTCAGTGGCACGTCATCGACGCGACCGACGTCGTGCTCGGCCGCCTGGCCTCCCAGGCCGCCAACCTCCTCCGGGGCAAGCACAAGGCGATCTACGCGCCGCACGTTGACACTGGTGACTTCGTCATCATCATCAACGCCGACAAGGTGCACCTGTCCGGTAACAAGAAGACCCAGAAGCTGGCCTACCGCCACTCGGGCTTCCCGGGTGGTCTGCGCTCGGTGCGCTACGACGACCTGCTGGCGAACAACCCGGAGAAGGCCGTCGAGAAGGCCATCAAGGGCATGATCCCCAAGAACAGCCTGGGCCGCCAGATGCTCTCGAAGCTGAAGGTCTACTCGGGCGACCAGCACCCGCACGCTGCCCAGCAGCCGGTGCCGTTCGAGATCACCCAGGTCGCGCAGTAATTCGGCCACCAAGCCCCCCAACACTGAAAAGAGCTGAGGAACACCGTGGCCGAGACCACTGAAACCCTTGAGGTCGACTTCGACGAGACCGTCGAGGCCGAGTACACCTCCGAGGAGAGCTACACCTCCGAGTCCCTGGCCGGCCGCTTCGGCGAGGCCGTCCCGGGCGCCGGCCTTGGCCGCCGCAAGGAGGCGATCGCCCGCGTGCGCATCGTCCCCGGCACCGGCCAGTGGAAGATCAACGGCCGCACCCTTGAGGGCTACTTCCCCAACAAGGTGCACCAGCAGACCGTGAACGAGCCCTTCAAGCTTCTGGAGCTGGACGGCCGTTACGACGTCGTCGCCCGCATCAGCGGTGGCGGCGTCTCCGGTCAGGCCTACGCGCTGCGCCTCGGCGTCGCCCGTGCCCTGAACGAGGCCGACGTGGACAACAACCGCGGCGCCCTCAAGAAGGCCGGCTTCCTGACCCGTGACGCCCGCGCCGTCGAGCGCAAGAAGGCCGGTCTGAAGAAGGCCCGCAAGGCGCCGCAGTACAGCAAGCGCTAATCGCTCCCCCGGGGGTGCGGTCCGCCCTGGCGGCGCACCCCCTGGTTGCGCGAAACCGTCGCCCCGGAGTACCTCGCGTACTCCGGGGCGACGTGTTCCCCGGCTACTGTGCGGCGGCCGGGATCATCGGTTGGGTTCCGAGCAGTGGTGATGGAGGACGGGACAGTGGGACGACTCTTCGGTACGGACGGCGTGCGCGGGGTGGCCAACGAGGGCCTGACGGCGGAGCTGGCGCTCGGCCTGTCGGTCGCGGCGGCCCATGTGCTCGGCGAGGCCGGCGCCTTCGACGGCCACCGGCCGGTCGCGGTGGTGGGCCGGGACCCGCGCGCCTCGGGCGAGTTCCTGGAGGCCGCCGTCATCGCCGGTCTGGCGAGTGCCGGTGTCGACGTCCTGCGCGTCGGCGTGCTGCCCACCCCGGCGGTGGCCTACCTCACCGGCGCGCTCGGCGCCGACTTCGGCGTGATGCTGTCCGCCAGCCACAACGCCATGCCGGACAACGGCATCAAGTTCCTCGCCCGCGGCGGCCACAAGCTGGACGACCGGATCGAGGACGAGATCGAGGCCCACTACCGCAAGCACACCGTCGGCGACGAGGACTGGAACCGTCCGACCGGCGCGGCCGTCGGCCGGGTGCGCGAGTACACCGAGGGCTTCGACAAGTACGTCGCCCACCTGATCGGTGTGCTGCCCAACCGCCTGGACGGCATCAAGGTCGTCATCGACGGCGCCCACGGCGCGGCCGCCTACGTCGCCCCCGAGGCCTTCGCCCGGGCCGGCGCCGAGGTGGTCCACACCCTGGGGGCCGAGCCCACCGGCCTCAACATCAACGACGGCGTCGGCTCCACCCACCTGGACCGGCTGCGGGTCGCGATGAAGGAGCACCGGGCCGACCTCGGCATCGCCCTGGACGGCGACGCCGACCGCTGCCTGGCGGCCGACGCCGAGGGCGACGAGGTGGACGGCGACCAGATCATCGCCATCCTCGCGGTCGCCATGAAGGAGGCCGGCACGCTGCGCCGCAACACCGCGGTGGCCACCGTGATGTCCAACCTCGGCTTCAAGCTGGCGATGGAGCGCGAGGGCATCGAGCTGGTGGAGACCGCCGTCGGCGACCGCTACGTGCTGGAGGCGATGAAGGAGCAGGGCTTCGCGCTGGGCGGCGAGCAGTCCGGCCACGTCATCCTGCTGGACCACGCCACCACCGGTGACGGCACCCTGACCGGCCTGATGCTGGGCGCCCGGCTGGCCGCCACCAAGCAGCCGCTGGCCGACCTGGCCACCGTGATGACCCGGCTGCCGCAGGTGCTGATCAACGTCAAGGGCGTCGACAAGTCCCGGGTGCGGACCAGCACCGAGCTGGCCGCCGCCGTCGCCGCGGCCGAGGCCGAGCTGGGCTCCACCGGCCGGGTGCTGCTGCGCCCCTCGGGCACCGAGCCGCTGGTCCGGGTGATGGTCGAGGCCGCCGACCCGGCGCAGGCCGAGACGGTCGCGCAGCGGCTGGCCGAGGCGGTGCGCACCCACCTGGGCTGAGCCCGGACGTGCCGGAGGGCCCCCGCCGGTGCGGCGGGGGCCCTCCGGCGTGCGGTCAGGGCGGGTACGGGGCAGGGCGGGTACGGGCCCGGGGCGGGTGCGGTCAGAGCTTGCGCAGCAGCGCCCGGCGGACCTTGTGGTCCGCGCCCTTCTGGAGGATCAGGGTGGCCCGGCCGCGGGTCGGCAGCACGTTCTCCAGCAGGTTGGGCTTGTTGATGGTGCGCCAGACCTGCCGGCCGTACTCCATCGCCTCCTCCTCCGGCACCTCGGTGAAGCGGCGGAAGTAGGAGTTCGGGTCCTGGAAGGCGGTCTGCCGCAGCTTGCGGAAGCGGTCCAGGTACCAGTGCTCGATGTCGTCGGTCCGGGCGTCGACGTAGATCGAGAAGTCGAAGTAGTCGGCCACCGCGAGACGGGTGCGGCCGTCGGAGCCGGGCAGGGCCGGCTGGAGCACGTTCAGGCCCTCGACGATCAGGATGTCCGGGCGCTCCACGGTCAGCCGCCGGTCCGGCACGATGTCGTACACCAGGTGCGAGTAGACCGGCGCGCTGACCCGTTCCTTGCCGGCCTTCACGTCCGCGACGAAGCGCATCAGCGCCCGGCGGTCGTACGACTCCGGGAAGCCCTTGCGGGCCATCAGGCCGCGGCGGCGCAGCTCCGCGTTGGGGAGCAGGAAGCCGTCCGTGGTGACCAGTTCGACCCGGGGGTGCTCGGGCCAGCGGGCGAGCAGCTCCTGCAGCAGCCGGGCGGTGGTGGACTTCCCGACCGCCACCGAGCCGGCCACGCCGATGATGAACGGGGTGCGGGTTCGCTCGGTGTCCGGCGTGTCCAGGAAGGTGCCCAGGGTGCCGCGCAGCTCGTGCGTGGCGTGGATGTACAGGTTCAGCAGCCGGGACAGCGGGAGGTAGACGTCGCGGACCTCGTCCAGGTCGAGGGCGGTGCCCAGGCCGCGCAGCTGCTCCACCTCCTCGGCGGTCAGCGGCAGCGGCGTACGCTCGCGCAGCGCGCTCCACTCCGCCCGGCTGAGGTCCACGTAGGGGGACGGTGACGGGCCGGGCGTGGCGGCGCCCCGCGTACAGAGTTCGGTCAGCACATGCTCCATTGTGAGCCGTCGCGGCGTTCACGGTGGTTGTGGTGTCGGTCACGCAGCGTTCCCGCGCGGCGGGAAAAGGGCCACAGAACCGCCCTTATGCTGGCACGCATGTGCGGAATTGTTGGATACGTGGGCGCTCAGTCCGCCCTCGACGTAGTAATCGCAGGCTTGCAGCGGCTGGAGTACCGGGGTTACGACTCGGCCGGCGTCGCGGTGCAGGTGCAGGACTCCGACGGGCAGTGGAGCCTGGCCACCGACAAGCGGGCGGGCAAGCTCGCCAACCTGGAGAAGTCGCTCGCCGAGACCCCTCTGCCCGGCGGCACCACCGGCATCGGCCACACCCGCTGGGCCACCCACGGCGGCCCGACGGACGCCAACGCCCACCCCCACCTGGACGACCACCAGCGGGTCGCCGTGGTGCACAACGGCATCATCGAGAACTTCGCCCAGCTGCGCGCCGAGATCGCCGAGCGCGGCCACACCCTCCGGTCCGAGACCGACACCGAGGTCGTCGCCCACCTGCTGGGCGAGGCCTACGCGGGCGACCTCGCCGAGGCCATGCGGGTGGTCTGCCGTCAGCTGGAGGGCGCCTTCACCCTGGTGGCCGTGCACGCCGACGCGCCGGACGTGGTCGTCGGTGCCCGGCGCAACTCGCCGCTGGTGGTCGGTCGCGGCGAGGGCGAGAACTTCCTGGCCTCGGACGTCGCCGCCTTCATCGCGCACACCCGCGAGGCGATCGAGCTGGGCCAGGACCAGGTGGTCGAGCTGCGCCGGGAGGGCGTGACCGTCACCAACTTCGACGGCACCGCGGCCGACGTGCGCGAGTACCACGTCGACTGGGACGCCTCGGCCGCCGAGAAGGGCGGCTACGACTACTTCATGCTCAAGGAGATCGCCGAGCAGCCGAAGGCCGTCGCCGACACCCTGCTCGGCCGGATCGGCACGGACGGCCGGCTGACCCTGGACGAGCTGCGGATCTCCGACGCCGACCTGCGCTCGGTGGACAAGGTCGTCATCGTCGCCTGCGGTACGGCCTTCCACGCCGGCATGATCGCCAAGTACGCGATCGAGCACTGGACCCGCATCCCCTGCGAGGTCGAGGTCGCCTCCGAGTTCCGCTACCGCGACCCGATCATGGGCCCGGGCACGCTGGTCATCGCCATCTCGCAGTCCGGCGAGACCATGGACACCCTGATGGCGCTGCGGCACGCCCGCGAGCAGGGTGCCAAGGTGCTGGCGATCTGCAACACCAACGGCTCCACCATCCCGCGCGAGTCGGACGCGGTGCTGTACACCCACGCCGGTCCGGAGGTGGCGGTCGCCTCGACCAAGGCGTTCCTGACCCAGCTGGTCGCCTGCTACCTGGTCGCCCTGTACCTGGGCCAGGTGCGCGGCACCAAGTGGGGCGACGAGATCTTCGCCGTCATCAAGGAGCTCGGCGACGCACCGAAGCAGGTCGAGCAGGTCCTGGAGACCATGGAGCCGGTGCGCGAGCTGGCCCGCTCGCTGGCCGACGCCCGCTCGGTGCTGTTCCTCGGCCGCCACGTCGGCTTCCCGGTGGCCCTGGAGGGCGCGCTCAAGCTCAAGGAGCTGGCGTACATGCACGCCGAGGGCTTCGCGGCGGGCGAGCTCAAGCACGGCCCGATCGCGCTGATCGAGGAGGGGCTGCCGGTCGTGGTGGTCGTGCCCTCGCCGCGCGGGCGGTCGATCCTGCACGACAAGATCGTCTCCAACATCCAGGAGATCCGGGCCCGCGGCGCCCGCACGATCGTGATCGCCGAGGAGGGCGACGAGGCCGTCGTCCCGTACGCGGACCACCTGATCCGCATCCCGGCCACCCCGGTCCTGCTCCAGCCGCTGGTCTCCACCGTCCCGCTCCAGGTCTTCGCCTGCGAGCTGGCCACGGCCAAGGGCCACGAGGTCGACCAGCCGCGCAACCTGGCGAAGTCGGTCACCGTCGAGTAGTCGCTCGGCCGCACGGTGCCCCTGCGGTGGCTGCGTCCTACCGCAGGGGCGCCGTGTCGAGCGTGAACGAGAACGGGGCGGGCAGGTCGATCGACTTGCCGAACTCGACCTTGGTCCGGGTGATGTAGTCCTCGCCGTCGGGTTCGGTGAACAGGGTGACCATGCCGTCGGTGCGGTCGATCAGCAGGTAGCAGGGGATTCCCGCAGCGGCGTAGCCCCTGCGCTTGGGCTCGCGGTCCTTGTGCGGGTTGATCGAGGTGACCTCGAAGACGAGGAGGACACCGCCCGCCGGGGCCCAGGAATCCAAATGGTCGAACTGGTCGGCCGGGACGACCGTGCCGTCGGGGATGAACCGGCCTTTGGGAGTGATCAGGCCCTTGACGCCCGCGATGTCCAGATCGATCGCGGCATTCCGGAAGAACTGCTTGGCGAGCTTCGAGACCGTGCCCTCGTGGTGTCCGTCCGGTGGCGGTGTCACGACGATCTCCCCTTCGATGAACTCGGCCTTGCTTCCCAGCGGGGTGTCCAGCTCCAGAAACGCCTGGAGAAGGCTGTCCTCGCCCAGCGGGTGCTCGACTGCCGGCATGGCGACCATGGCCCTTCTCCCTCCTGTGGGTCCGTGCCGAGCCACAAGGTAGGCGTACGGACCGACACCGGTGGGGGATCGAAGTGGTTGTCACTCGAAAGTGTGCCGCAGGCCCGGCTCCCGTGGGGCGGCGACGCGGGCTAGCGTCGGCGGTAGCCGACCGCTGAAGGAGCCTTCCCCATGCGTCATGCACACCCTGTGGAAACCGTCCGGGCCGCCGAGGCCGCGCTGATGGCCCGGCTGCCGGAGGGCGCGCTGATGCGGCGGGCGGCCGCCGGGCTGGCGGCGACGTGCGCGCGGCTGCTGACGCGACGTCGGGGGCGGGTGTACGGCAGCCGGGTGGTGGTGCTCGCGGGCAGCGGGGACAACGGGGGTGACGCCCTGTACGCCGGGGCCGCGCTGGCCCGGCGCGGGGCGCGGGTGACGGCGGTGCTGCTGACGCCGCGGAAGGCGCACCCGGGCGGGCTGGCCGCGCTGCGGGCGGCCGGCGGGCGGGTGACGGAGGAGCAGGGAGTCGGCCTGGCCGACTTCTCGCGCGCGGACCTGGTGCTGGACGGCATCGTCGGCATCGGCGGCCGGGGCGGGCTGCGCCCGGAGGCCGAGCCGTACACGCGGGCCGGGCGGCCGGGGATCGTGGTGGCGGTGGACCTGCCGAGCGGGGTGGACGCCGACACCGGAGAGGTACCGGGCGCGGCGCTGCGCGCGGACGTCACGGTCACCTTCGGCACGCACAAGCCAGGGCTGCTGGTCGACCCGGGCGCCTCGTACGCCGGCGCCGTGCAGCTGGTCGGCATCGGGCTGGAGCCGCCCGCGGCGGAGGTGACGGCGCTCCAGCACGCGGACGTGGCGGCGCTGCTGCCGGAGCCGGCCGCGGAGAGCGACAAGTACCGGCGCGGCGTGGTCGGGGTGGCGGCCGGCTCGGCGACGTACCCGGGCGCGGCGCTGCTCGCGGTGGCCGGGGCGCTGCACGGCGGCGCGGGCGCCGTCCGGTACGCGGGGACGGCGGCCGAGGAGGTGGTGCGGCGCTTCCCGGAGGCACTGGTCACCGAGGGCGGCCCGGCCGGGGCCGGGCGGGTGCAGGCCTGGGTGGTCGGTCCTGGCGGCGGCGAGGGGGCCCGGCAGGCGCTGGCCGAGGCGCTGGCGAGCGACGTCCCGGTGCTGGTGGACGCGGACGGGCTGACCGAGCTGGGCCGGCTCGGCCCGGACGCGCTGGCCGGCCGCACCGCGCCCACCCTGCTGACCCCGCACACCGGCGAGGCCGCCCGGCTGCTGGCGGGCGCCGAGGGCGGCACGCCGCCGGCCGTCGACGACCTGGCCGCGGCCCGGCTGGCCACCGCCCGCCGGCTGGCGGCCGGCTACCGGGCGACGGTGCTGCTCAAGGGCTCCACCACGGTGGTCGCCGATCCGGGCGGCGCCGTCCGGGTGAATCCCACCGGCACCTCCTGGCTGGCCACCGCCGGCAGCGGCGACGTGCTGGCCGGGCTGGCCGGCTCCCTCCTGGCGGCGGGCCTGGCGCCGCTGGACGCGGCCTCGGCGGCCGCCTACCTGCACGGCCTGGCCGGGCGCGAGGCGGCGGGCGCTCCGGGGGCGCCGGTGACGGCGCTCGCGGTGGCGGGGGCGCTGCCGGCGGTGTGGCGGGCGGTCCGGGCGGGGTAGGGCGGACGCCGGCCGGTTCCGGACCGGCGGAACCGGGGCATCCGGTCGGTGCGTCCTGAACGGGGTGGAAGGGCGGTCCGCCGCACGCCGGCGCGCCGTACCGGGCCGCCGCGCCGACGGGCCGTTCGGCGAGGACTCCGGGACGTCTGGGAGACTGACCCTGATGACAACTGCGAACACGACCGGCACAGCCACCCTCACCGACGGCGTACGGGCCGAGGCGACCATCGATCTCGCCGCCCTGCGAGGCAACCTCGCGGCGGTGCGCGACCGCGTCGGCAGAGCCGCGGTGATGCTCGCGGTCAAGGCGGACGCCTACGGCCACGGCGCCGTCGAGTGCGCCCGGGAGGCGGTCGCGAACGGCGTCGGCTGGCTCGGCTGTGCGACGCCGGACGAGGCGCTGGCGCTGCGGGCCGCGGGCATCCGCCCGGAGCACGCCCGCATCCTGTGCTGGCTGTGGACGCCGGGCGGGCCCTGGCGCGAGGCGCTGCGCGCGAACCTGGACATCTCGGTCAGCGGCCAGTGGGCGCTGGACGAGCTGCTGCCGGCCGTCCGCGAGACCGGCAGCCCGGCCCGGGTGCACCTGAAGGCCGACACCGGCCTCGGCCGCAACGGCTGCCAGCCGCACGACTGGCCGCTGCTGGTGGCCGCCGCCCGGCGCGCCGAGGCCGAGGGGCTGCTGACGGTCGTCGGCGTCTGGTCGCACTTCGCCGCGGCGGACGAGCCCGGTCACCCGTCGATCCAGGCCCAGCTGGACTCCTACCGCGCCGCGCTGGCCGCGGCCGAGGCGGCCGGGCTGCGCCCCGAGGTCCGCCACCTGGCGAACTCGCCGGCCACGCTGCTGCTGCCCGAGTCGCACTTCGACCTGGTGCGCACCGGCCTGGCCGCGTACGGGCTGTCGCCGGTGCCCGAGGTGGGCTCGCCGGCCGACTTCGGGCTGCGCCCGGTGATGTCGCTGACGGCCCGGCTGGCCCTGGTCAAGCACGTCCCCGGCGGGCACGGGGTCAGTTACGGCCACCACTACACGACGCCGGGCCCGACCACCCTGGGCCTGGTCCCGGTCGGCTACGGCGACGGCATCCCCCGGCACGCCAGCGGCACCGGCCCGGTGCAGATCGACGGCAAGTGGCGCATGGTGGCCGGCCGGGTCGCGATGGACCAGTTCGTGGTGGACCTCGGTGGCGACACCCCGGCGATCGGTGACGAGGTGCTGCTGTTCGGCACCGGTGAGCGCGGCGAGCCCACCGCCGAGGACTGGGCCCGCGCCTGCGGCACCATCTCGTACGAGATCATCACCCGGATCGGCGCCCGGGTGCCCCGCCGTCACCTGGGCGGCAGCCACGCCGAGGGCCCGTCGGCATGACCGGCGCACCGGCCGGGCGCGATCCGGTCGCGGCGGTGGCCAAGGCCGCCGGTGCCGCGACCGGGGTGAGCCGGGCGGGTCTGATCGGGATCTCGGTCGGTGTGCTGGCGGCCGGGGCGGCCGCGGGCGTGGCGGTGGAGCGGCTGACCGTCGGCCGGGCGATGCGCCGCCGGGCCCGGGCCGAGCTGGACGCGAACGCCCCGTACGGCTCGCTGCGCGGACGTCCGAGGACGGTGGCCGCGCCGGACGGCACCGAGCTGTACGTGGAGCTGGACGGCACCGGCTGGGACGAGCCGGACGGCGACGGCACCGGCGCCGAGCCGCTGACCGTGGTGTTCTGCCACGGCTACTGCCTCAACCAGGACAGCTGGCACTTCCAGCGGGCCGCGCTGCGCGAGGGGCTGCGGCTGGTCTTCTGGGACCAGCGCAGCCACGGCCGCTCCGAGCGCTCCCGCTCGTACCTGGCGGGCGAGCCGGCCGGCATCGACCAGCTGGGCGGCGACCTCAAGGCGGTGATCGACGCCGTCGCCCCGACCGGGCCGCTGGTGCTGGTGGGCCACTCGATGGGCGGCATGACGCTGATGGCGCTGGCCGACCAGCACCCGGAGCTGTTCCGCGAGAGGGTCGCCGGAGTGGCGCTGATCGGCACCCTCGCCGGGGACTGGAACGAGGTCAGCCTCGGCCTGCCGAAGGCCGGTGCGAAGCTGTTCAAGAAGGTCGCGCCCGGGGTGGTGAAGCTGCTGGGGCGGCAGGTCGACCTGGTGGAGGCGACCAGGCGGCTGGGCTCGGACGTGACCGCGGTCTTCTACCGGCGGTTCTCCTTCGGCGGACGGGACGTCGACCCCGGCGTGGTGCGCTTCGCCGAGCAGCTGCTGGATGCCACCCCGATCGACGTGGTCGCCGAGTTCTACCCGGTGTTCGGCGTGCACGAGAAGTACGAGGCGCTGGCCGCCCTGCGCGGCCTGCCCGTCCTGGTGACGGCCGGGACGAAGGACCTGCTGACGCCGTCGGCGCACAGCGAGGCGATGGCCGAACGGCTGCCGGGCGCCGAGCTGGTCCTGGCCGAGGGCGCCGGGCACCTGCTGATGCTGGAGCGCCCGGAGCTGGTCGACCACGAGCTGGCCCGGCTGCTGCGCCGGGCCGCCGGCTTCGCCGGGGCGGCGGAGCTGCCCGGGGCCGTCGTCGATCTGGCCCGGGAGCGGGCCGCGGAAACCGTCGTCGACCCGGCGTGAGGCCCGCCCGCGCCGGGGCGCGCCGATGTGGCACGGTAGCGGGTGGCGGCCGGTGGTCGGTGCGCCGGTACGGATCGAAGGGCTAGACACGCGCATGGGCTCGCACGCCACTCTCACCGTCCCCACCCCGGCGCGGATGGGCCGGCTCGGCCGGGAGCTGGCCGCGTTGCTGCGGCCGGGTGACCTGGTGCTGCTCTCCGGTGAGCTGGGGGCGGGGAAGACCACGCTGACCCGGGGCCTGGGGGAGGGGCTCCAGGTCCGCGGGGCGGTGACCTCGCCGACCTTCGTGATCGCCCGGGTGCACCCGTCCCTGGTCGGCGGCCCGGCCCTGGTGCACGTGGACGCGTACCGGCTGGGCGGGGACCTGGACGAGATGGAGGACCTCGACCTGGACGTCTCGCTGCCCGAGTCGGTGGTCGTGGTCGAGTGGGGCGAGGGCAAGGTCGAACGGCTGTCCGAGGACCGGCTGGAGGTTCGGATCGAGCGGGCCATCGGCGACGCCGCGGACGGGGACGACCAGGACCCGCGCCGGGTGGTGCTGACCGGCATCGGCCCGCGCTGGGCGGACGTGGCGCTGGCGGACCTCGGCTGAGGCGCCGGTCGTCGGCGCCGTGACGGTGCGACATCGTGCCGACACCTTGCCGACAGCTTGTCGGCAAGGTGTTGCGGGTGGGGTGCCGGGCGTGGTGGGATGGGTGCTGCGGTTAGGTCTGCCTAACTAGGGAGGCGCCATGTCGAGTCCCACCCCCGCCCCGCAGCGCGCGGTCCGCGTCGCCGGGGCCGGAGAGTCCGCCCGCCGCGCTCCGGGAGAGCCGATGCGGGCACTGCTGGCCGCCTGTGCGGCCGCCGAGGCGGTCTCCACCCCGCCCGAACCGGAGCCCAGGCAGGACGAACGGCCCGAGACCAGGACGCCCCGGGCCGCGTAACGGGCCGGTCCGCCCGTTCCCGTCGGCCCGCCCGTTCCCCGCCCGTCCGCCTGTTCCCCGCCGGCCCCTTCCGGGCCGGAACCGTCCGGGATCAGGCGACCACGACCACCTTGGTCTCCTTCGGCGCGAAGTCCCAGAGCAACTGCCCCTCGGCGCGGCCACTGCGGATGCCGCCGGTCTTGGCGGTCGGGTCGGTGGTCGGCGTCCCGCCGTCCACCGCCGCGCTGAAGCCGAACACCACGCCGTTCTGCTGCGCGAAGCGGACCACGTGCTCGATCTGCTTGCCGTCCGTGCCGGTGGTGGTCTGGGTGCGGCTGTACACCGCGTAGCTGCCCGGGGTCGGCTCGACGGAGCCCGGGGTGACCGGGAAGGCGGCCGCGACCTGCGGGTTCTTCTTCGGGTCGATCAGCCAGACGTAGTGGCTGCCGACCGAGTAGACCACCCGGGTGCCGGTGCCCGAGGTGGCCGGCAGCGGCGGGACGGTCGGGGTGGCCGAGGCGGTGGGAGCCGCGGCGGTGGCCGTACCGGTCTCCGTGGTGGTGACGGTGGGCCTGATGCCGCCCGCCCGGTCCTGGGCGCCGTTGGCCTGGAAGGCCAGCAGGCTGACCATCGCCAGGGCCCCCAGGGTCAACCCCGTGACCACCACTCCAGGACCCATCTTCGCCACGTTGCCACTCCCGCCGCCGTCCCTTTACGTACGGCCCCATCGTGCCAGGTTCATCCGTGCGGGTCGCAGCGCCTCGGATGTGTGTTCCCGGGTGGTACGCCCTGCCGATCGGCCGGTCGGCCCAACGTCGGTCTAACCTTGACCCGTGCTGCTGCTCGCGTTCGACACCGCTACCCCCGCCGTCACCGCCGCCGTCCACGACGGAACGGCCGTCCTCGCCGAGACCCACCAGGTCGACGCCAGGCGCCACGGCGAACTGCTGCTGCCCACGATCGACGGGGTCCTGCGGGCCGCCGGGGTGGACAAGCACCAGCTGACCGGCATCGCGGTCGGCGTCGGCCCCGGCCCGTACACCGGCCTGCGGGTCGGTCTGGTGACCGCCGCCGCGCTCGGCCACGCCCTCGGGCTGCCGGTGCACGGCGTCTGCACCCTGGACGCGATCGCCTTCCAGGCCCGCGCGGAGGGCCTGGCCGGCCGCCCGTTCACCGTCGCCACCGACGCGCGCCGCAAGGAGGTCTACTGGGCCTCGTACGACGCCGACGGCCGCCGCACCGAGGGGCCGGGCGTGGACCGCCCGGCCGAGCTGACCCCGCAGGAGAGCTCCGTCGGCGCCGGGGCGCTGCTCTACCCCGACGCCTTCCCGGGCGCGCACGGCCCCGAGCACGTCTCGGCCGGCGCCCTGGCCGGCTTCGCCGCCGCCGAGCTGGCCGCCGGGCGCGGGCTGCTGCCGAACCAGCCGCTGTACCTGCGCCGCCCGGACGCCCAGGTCCCCGCGGGCTACAAGGCGGTGCTCCCGGCGTGAACCACGGCACCACCCTGCGTCCGATGCGCTGGTGGCACATCGAGCCGGTGCTGGAGCTGGAGCTGCGGCTCTTCCCCGAGGACGCCTGGTCCGCCGGGATGTTCTGGTCCGAACTGGCCGAGGCCCACCCCGGCGGCACCCGCCACTACACCGTCGCCACCGCCGCGGACGGCACGGTCGTCGGCTACGCCGGACTGATGGCCGTCGCCGGCGAGGGCGACGTCCAGACCATCGCCGTCGACGAGCGCCACCAGGGCGCCGGCCTCGGCACGGCGCTGCTCACCGACCTGATCCGGGAGGCCGCCCGGCGCGAGTGCGCCGAGCTGCTGCTGGAGGTGCGGGTGGACAACCCGCGCGCCCAGCGGCTGTACGAGCGCCACGGCTTCGAACCGGTGGGCATCCGGCGCGGCTACTACCAGCCCGCCAACGTCGACGCGCTGGTGATGCGCCTCGACCATCCGAGCACCGACAGCACTGACAGCACTGACCCGAAGGACATTGAGGACACCCGCCATGGCTGACGAACCGCTCGTCCTCGGCATCGAGACCTCCTGCGACGAGACCGGCGTCGGCATCGTGCGCGGCACGACCCTGCTGGCCGACGCGGTCGCCTCCAGCGTCAACGACCACGCCCGCTTCGGCGGCGTCGTCCCGGAGATCGCCAGCCGCGCGCACCTGGAGGCGATGGTCCCGACCATCCAGCGCGCCCTGGACACCGCCGGCGTCAAGGCGAGCGACCTGGACGGCATCGCCGTCACGGCCGGCCCGGGCCTGGCCGGCGCGCTGCTGGTCGGCGTCAGCGCCGCGAAGGCGTACGCCTGGGCGCTGGACAAGCCGCTGTACGGGGTCAACCACCTCGCCTCGCACATCTGCGTCGACCAGCTGGAGCACGGCCGGCTGCCCTCGCCGACGATGGCCCTGCTGGTCTCCGGCGGGCACTCCTCGCTGCTGCTCAGCGAGGACATCACCAGCGACGTCCGCCCGCTCGGCGCGACCATCGACGACGCGGCCGGCGAGGCCTTCGACAAGGTCGCCCGGGTGCTCGGCCTGGGCTTCCCCGGCGGCCCGATCGTCGACCGGACGGCCCGCGAGGGCGACCCGAAGGCGATCGCCTTCCCGCGCGGCCTCACCGGCAGGAACGACCCCGAGTACGACTTCTCCTTCTCCGGCCTGAAGACCGCCGTCGCCCGCTGGGTGGAGGCCAAGCGCCGGGCCGGCGAGGAGGTGCCGATCGCCGACGTGGCGGCGTCCTTCCAGGAGGCGGTCACCGACGTGCTCACCCGCAAGGCCGTCAAGGCGTGCAAGGACAGCGGCGTCGACCACCTGATGATCGGCGGCGGCGTGGCGGCCAACTCGCGGCTGCGCGAGATGGCCCGGCAGCGCTGCGACCGGGCCGGCATCCGGCTGCGGGTGCCCCGGCCGGGCCTGTGCACCGACAACGGCGCGATGGTCGCGGCGCTCGGCGCCGAGATGGTGTGGCGCGACCGCGCGCCGTCCTCCCTCGACCTGTCGGCGGACTCCTCGCTGCCCGTCACCGACGTCCACGTGCCCGCCGCGGACATCGGGCACGGGGGCTTCCACGGCCAGGCCTACGACGCCCTCGGCGGTGGCGCGGCATGACCGTCGCCGCGATGTGGGAGGCCCGGGCGGCGGCCGGCCGTGGGGCCGAACTCGCCGCCTGGGCGCGGGAGTCGGCGCTGTCCGCGCTGCGCGGCTCGGCCGGGCTGGAGCGCCTCGAACTGCTCTCCGCCCCCGGTGAGAGGGTGCTGCTGATCGCCTGGTGGAGCGGTGAGCCGGTGCCGGTCGCCGACCCGCCGGCCGAGCTGCTCGGCCGCCCGGTGCACCGCTGGTCCTTCACCAGCGAGCACGCCGAGTAGCCCGGAAGCGGGAACCGCTGCCCCGGCCGTTACCGTGCATAGCGGAGAGAAGGCCGGACGGGAAGCGGGAGCACACTGCGGTGATCAGCGACGGGCGGAGCAGGACCAGGACGTACGCGGCGGGGGCGCTGGCCCTGCTGGCCTTCGCCACCGGATGCGGCGACAACGGGGGCGGCGGCAGCGCCCCGGCCGCCCAGGGCACCGGCACCGCCTCGGCCGCGCCCCGGCCCACCGGCGGGGCGCCGGCCACCGCCGCCCCGACCACCGCGGCTCCGGCGGGCGCGGACGCGGCGGCCTGGGCCAAGTGGAACCTCACCCCGCTCGCCCCCGCCCCGGCGCCGCCCGCCGACAAGCCGATCAAGCTCGAACGGACCGGCACCGTACCGGTGTTCAGCGAGGTGAAGACGAACGACAAGGTCGTCTTCGTCACCATCGACGACGGGGCCGAGAAGGACCCGAAGTTCGTCGAGATGCTGACCGACCTCAAGGTGCCGATATCGATGTTCCTGACCCGGGACATAGTCAGGAACGACTACGCCTACTTCAAGCCGCTCCAGGCACTGGGCAACCACATCCAGAACCACACCGTGGACCACCCGGTGATGAGCAAGATCCCGGCCGAGAAGCAGAAGTCCGAGATCTGCGACGCCCAGTCCGCGCTCACCCAGCAGTACGGCACCGCCCCGCTGCTGTTCCGCCCGCCGTTCGGCGACGGCGCCGGCACCGCGACGCTCAACACCTCGGTGCAGCAGTGCGGCCCGCGCGCCATCGTGCTGTGGCGCGAGTCGATGCAGATCCACGACATGCAGTACCAGGCGGGGGACAAGAAGCTGAAGCCAGGCGACATCATCCTGGCGCACTTCCGCGGCCCCTCGGAGCTCAAGGGCGCCACGATGACCCAGATGTTCGGCGACCTGCTGGCCCGGATCCAGGAGCAGGGCTTCTCGGTGGCCCGGCTGGAGGACTACATCCAGGCACCCGCCTCCTGACCCGGAACCCGGGCGCCCGCCTCCTGGCTCAGACCGGCTGCCCCAGCATCATCAGCGGGCCGTGGTCGGTGCGGCTGAGGATCACCGTGACGGTGTTCGGCCCGGACGGCTTGAGCTGGCGGCGCAGTTCCTCCGGGGTGATCGCCATCCCGCGCTTCTTGATCACCACCGTGCCGACCGCCCGCTCGCGCAGCAGCGCCTTCAGCTTCTTGATGTTGAACGGCAGCACGTCGGTGAGCTCGAAGGCGTGCGCGTACGGGGTGGGGACCAGCTCGTCGGCGGTCAGGTAGGCGATCTTCGGGTCGATCAGTCGCCCGCCCACCTGCCCGGCCACCTCGGCCACCAGGTGGGCCCGGATCACCGCGCCGTCCGGCTCGTACAGGTAGCGCCCGACCGGGCCGGCCGGCGGGTCGGGCAGGTCGCCGCCGGTCAGGCTGGCGCCCTGCGGCAGCAGGGTGGCGCGGTGCGGGCCGGCGGCCCCGGTGCCGAACCAGAGCACCGCCTCCTTGACGTCGCCGTGGTCGGAGACCCACTCGGCCTCGGCGTCCTCGGGGACGGCCTCGTGCGGGATGCCCGGGGCGACCTTCAGCGCGCCGATCGGGGTCCGCCGGCCGGCCTCGATCGCCCAGGAGAGCGGCGGGGCGTACGCCTCGGGGTCGAACACCCGGCCGCGTGAGGTGCGCCGGGCCGGGTCGGTGAACACCGCGTCGTAGCCGGTGACGTCCACCTCGGCGACGTCCGCGCAGCGCACCTCGACCAGCTCGGCCAGGCCCAGCGCGGCGGCGTTCGCGGCGGTGGCGGCGCAGGCCGCCGGGTCCTTGTCGACGGCCAGCACCTCGATGCCCGCCCGGGCCAGCGCCAGCACGTCCCCGCCGATGCCGCAGCACAGGTCCGCCAGCCGTCGCACGCCCAGGGCGGCGAAGCGCCGCGCCCGCCACTCGGCCACGGCGCGCCGGGTGGACTGCTCGACGCCGTTGGGCGTGAAGTACATCAGGTCGGCGTCGGCCCCGAACTTGGCCCGGGCCCGCTGCCGCAGCCGCGCCTGCCCGAACGCCGCCGACACCAGCTCCGCGGGGTGCTCCCGCCGCAGCCGGGTCGCCAGCGCGAGTTCCTCCCCGGGGGTGAACTCGCGCAACTCGGCGAGCAGGGCCTGGCCCTCGGGCGTCAGCAGCGGCTGGAGGTTCTCGGTGTCCACGGGGCCATTCTCGCCGGTCGGCGGGCTCGCGAGCGCACCGTCCGGCCGGTCACCGGAGGGCGCCGGAGGAGAGCAGCGCGGGCAGGACGAACGGGGCGATCGCGGCGGCGACCGGGAGGAGCCGGTAGCCGGACCGGACGCTGCGGACGGCCGTCACGACGCTCACCGCGAGGGCGATCACCGGGGCGGCCATGAACGCGACGGCCAGGGTGGCCCAGGCGCTGCCGTCCCCGTCGTCGCCGCCGTCGAAGCCGGCGGCGATGCCGACGAGGCAGACGAGGTAGAAGGCGGCGACCGGGAGCGCCGCTCCCAGCAGGAGCAGCGTCGGCAGGGCCAGCGAGGCGTCCTTGAGCCGGGACGGGCCGATGCGGACGGCCGGGATCGGAGTCATGCCACGAGTCTGTCGAGCGGGGCCGGGTCGCACATGAGTACGGCTACTCATCCGTTTTCCGGGGGTCCCCGGGTGCGTCTTCCGGGGTTTCCGAGGCGCGCCGTTGGCACTCTGGTTGACTGAGTGCTAACACGGCCCTATGGTCGTCCTTGGCACTCACCACCTGGAGAGTGCTAACGCGACGACGTGTGTCTGACCCCCGCGACGGCAGACCCGCAGGATCGCCCCTACCCGTTAGAAAACCCCGTAATCTCCGAAGGGGAGCTCGGACGTGACCACCAGCAGCAAGGTTGCCATCAAGCCGCTCGAGGACCGCATCGTGGTCCAGCCGCTCGACGCCGAGACCACCACGGCCTCCGGCCTGGTTATCCCGGACACCGCCAAGGAGAAGCCCCAGGAGGGCGTCGTCCTGGCCGTCGGCCCGGGCCGCTTCGAGGACGGCCAGCGTCTGCCGCTCGACGTCGCCGTCGGTGACATCGTCCTGTACTCGAAGTACGGCGGCACCGAGGTGAAGTACCAGGGCGAGGAGTACCTGGTGCTCTCGGCCCGCGACGTTCTCGCGATCATCGAGAAGTAAGACGTTCCGACCCGCCCCGGATCCGTGTCCCAAGTGACAGGGGCCCGGGGCGTGGTCGTTGGTTCACGTAGTTCGGCGGCCGGTGGCCCGGTCGCAGCCCCGAGGGAATAGGGAACATGGCGAAGATCCTGCAGTTCGACGAGGACGCCCGCCGCTCGCTGGAGCGCGGTGTCAACAAGCTGGCCGACACCGTCAAGGTGACCATCGGCCCCAAGGGCCGCAACGTCGTCATCGACAAGAAGTTCGGCGCCCCGACCATCACCAACGACGGTGTCACCATCGCCCGCGAGGTCGAGCTGGACGACCCGTACGAGAACCTTGGCGCGCAGCTCGTCAAGGAGGTCGCCACCAAGACCAACGACGTCGCCGGTGACGGCACCACCACCGCCACCGTGCTGGCCCAGGCCCTGGTGAACGAGGGTCTGCGCAACGTCGCCGCCGGTGCCGGCCCGGCCGCCCTGAAGAAGGGCATCGACAAGGCCGTCGCCGCCGTCTCCGAGCACCTGCTCTCCATCGCCCGCGAGATCGAGGGCAAGGACGACGTCGCCGCCGTCGCGTCCCTCTCCGCGCAGGACACCCAGGTCGGCGAGCTGATCGCCGAGGCGATCGACAAGGTCGGCAAGGACGGTGTCATCACCGTCGAGGAGTCGAACACCTTCGGCGTGGAGCTGGACTTCACCGAGGGCATGCAGTTCGACAAGGGCTACCTGTCGCCGTACTTCGTCACCGACGCGGAGCGGCAGGAGGCGGTCCTGGAGGACCCGTACATCCTGATCAACCAGGGCAAGATCTCCTCCATCCAGGAGCTGCTGCCGCTGCTGGAGAAGATCCTCCAGGGCGGTGCCTCGAAGCCGCTGCTGATCATCGCCGAGGACGTCGACGGCGAGGCGCTGTCGACCCTGGTCGTGAACAAGATCCGTGGCACCTTCAACGCCGTCGCCGTCAAGGCCCCGGGCTTCGGCGACCGCCGCAAGGCGATCCTCGGCGACCTGGCCGTCCTGACCGGTGGCCAGGTCATCTCCGAGGAGGTCGGCCTCAAGCTCGACCAGGTCGGCGTGGACGTGCTGGGCACCGCCCGCCGCGTGACCATCACCAAGGACGAGACCACCGTCGTCGACGGTGCCGGTGACGCCGAGGCCGTGGCCGGCCGCGTCGCCCAGATCAAGGGCGAGATCGCCGCGACCGACTCCGACTGGGACCGCGAGAAGCTGCAGGAGCGCCTGGCCAAGCTGGCCGGCGGCGTCTGCGTCATCAAGGTCGGCGCCGCCACCGAGGTGGAGCTGAAGGAGCGCAAGCACCGCCTGGAGGACGCCATCTCGGCGACCCGCGCCGCGGTCGAGGAGGGCATCGTCGCCGGCGGTGGCGCCTCCCTGGTCCACGCCGCCAAGGTGCTGGACGGCGGCCTGGGCCTGTCGGGTGACGAGGCCACCGGTGTCTCCGTGGTCCGCAAGGCGCTGCACGAGCCGCTGCGCTGGATCGCCCAGAACGCCGGCCTCGAGGGTTACGTCATCACCCACAAGGTCGCCGAGCTGGAGACGGGCTTCGGCTACAACGCCGCCACCGGCGAGTACGGCGACCTGGTGAAGGCCGGCGTCATCGACCCGGTCAAGGTCACCCGCTCCGCCCTGGAGAACGCCGCCTCGATCGCCTCCCTGCTCCTCACCACCGAGACCCTCGTGGTGGAGAAGAAGGAGGAGGAGGCCGAGGCCGGTCACTCGCACGGCGGTCACGGCCACTCGCACTGAGGCTCCGACGCCTGACCGGAGGCCCGGTCCGCTCCCTCGGGGAGGCGGGCCGGGCCTCCGGCGTTGGTGATCTTGAGCTTTCAACTATCAGCAGAATTTTGCAGAATACAAAGATTGCCTTATAACTAAAGCATGATCGAGGCCCGCCACCTGCGCGTCCTGCGTGCCGTCGCCCGCACCGGCTCCTTCTCCGCCGCCGCCCGTGAGCTGGGGTGTACCCAGCCCGCCATCAGCCAGCAGATGAAGGCCCTGGAGAAGTCCGTGGACACCCCGCTGGTGGTCCGCTCGGGCCGCGGGATGCAGCTCAGCGAGGCCGGGCGGGTCCTGCTCAAGCATGCCACCGGAATCCTGGCCGGGCTCTCCGCCGCCGAGGAGGAGGTGGCCGCGATCGCCGGGCTGCGGGCCGGGCGGGTGCGGCTGGTGTCCTTCCCGACCGCGAGTTCCACCCTGGTGCCGCCGGCGGTCGCCCGCCTGCGGGACAGCCATCCGGGGGTGCGCGTGTCGCTGGTCGAGGCGGAGCCGCCGGAGTCGCTGGCGATGCTGCGCGGCGGCGAGTGCGAGATCGCGCTGGCCTTCCGCTACCCGCAGTCCGACGGTGCGGTCGCGCTCCCGGCGCCCGGTCACGGCACGCCGCGCGAGGCCCGGGCCGAGGCGAACCTGGAGGCGCAGCAGCTGACCGCCGGGACCGACTGGTCCGACCTGGTGGTCACCCCGCTGCTGGACGACCCGATGGTGGGCCTGCTGCCCGCCGCCCACCCGCTGGCCGGGAAGGGCGGGGCGGTGGAACTGGCCGAGCTGGCGCAGGAGCAGTGGATCGCCGGCTGCCCGCAGTGCCGGGGGCACCTGGTGGAGCTCTGCGCCGGGGCGGGCTTCGAGCCGCGGATCGACTTCGCGACGGACGACTACCCGGCGGTGGTCGGCCTGGTGGCGGCCGGGCTGGGGGTGGCGGTGCTGCCGCGGCTGGCGCTGCAGTCGGTGCGCCCTGACGGCGTGTCGACGGTGCCGGTGCGGACGGCCTCCGGGGCGCCCGCGGTGCGCCAGGTGGTCGCGCTGACCCTGCCGGACCTGGCGGAGGTGCCGGCCGTCGCGCTGATGCTGGAGCGGCTGGCGGGCTCGGCCGGGGATCGCTGACGGTGGGTGACGGGGCCGCGGTGGCCCGGTACTCACGGTGAGCGGATCGAACCGCGTGGACTGCGAGCGGGCTGAAGCACCGCGAAGGAACGTTTCTTCATCGCGCTCCCGGAGACGGGGCTAGCGCCGGGCGACCGCCGGCGGGGTCAGCGGGACCTCGACCAGCCGGTGCCGCGAGCGCCCCAGCATCTCCTCGCGCTCGTCCTCGGTCATCCCGCCCCAGACGCCGTACGGCTCCCGCACCGCCAGCGCGTGCGCCGCGCACTCGGCGATCACCGGGCAGCGCATGCAGACCTCCTTGGCGCTGGCCTCGCGCGAACTGCGCGCGGCCCCGCGCTCGCCCTCGGGGTGGAAGAAGAGCGAGCTGTCCACACCACGGCAGGCCGCGGAGAGCTGCCAGTCCCAGAGGTCCGCGTTGGGGCCGGGGAGGCGGGAGAAATCTGCCATGGCTCATTCCCTTCAGAGGCTGTCGGCCGTGGGCCGGGCGTTCGGCGGGAACTGCTGCCGAGCGGAGCGGCGGGGCTTCGATGCACTGGTGTGGACACCTGGAAATATGACTTAAGGCAACTCCATGGACAAGTCACCCACACACTGGCACAACAGTCAATGACCATACGAAAGCGATAAAAAAGGGCATAGTGGGCGCGGGCTCCAGGCGGGCGCGGGTGTGGCAATCGGGTGGCCGACGGGGCGCGCGCCGAGCCGAATCGGTGTGCGGGTCGTACGCCGACCGCGCGCGAGCTGCGCAAAAGAGCGGCGTGTGCACCGCGATGCGGCTGATCGGTAATGGGTTGGCCACGTACAGTGGTGGAGATGGCCCTGAAGGCCGTAACTCATTCGAGTGACGGTCGTTGGAAGTGCGGAGGCGGTTAGCGGGCGCCGGACGTCGGGAACGATCGCGGGCAAGTCGGGGCGATCAGGACGGGGTCTGTCGCCGATCGGCCGTGTCGGAGAGGTTCGTACCAGCCAGGAGGCTCAACGTGACGCGGATCAGCTGCGGAGGACGACGGTCATGACTTCCGTTCTCGTTTGCGACGATTCCCCGCTCGCCCGCGAGGCGCTTCGCCGCGCCGTCGCGACCGTACCCGGTGTGGACCGGGTCACCACCGCGACGAACGGGGAGGAGGTCCTCCGCCGCTGGGTGGCCGACCGCTCCGATCTCGTTCTGATGGACGTCCGGATGCCCGGCCTCGGCGGGGTCGAGACGGTCCGGCGGCTGCTGTCCGCCGACCCGGGCGCGCGGATCATCATGCTCACCGTCGCCGAGGACCTCGACGGTGTCGCGCTGGCGGTGGCCGCGGGCGCCCGCGGGTACCTGCACAAGGACGCCTCGCGCGCCGAACTGCGGGCCACCGTCACCCAGGCCCTCGCCGACCCGACCTGGCGGCTCGCCCCGCGCCGGCTGCGCAGCCCCGACATGGGTGCGGCGCCGACGCTGACGGCGCGTGAGATCCAGGTGCTGGAGGGCATGAGCCACGGCCGCAGCAACGCGGAGATCGGGCGCGAGCTGTTCCTGTCCGAGGACACCGTCAAGACCCACGCCCGACGGCTGTTCAAGAAGCTCGGGGCCTCCGACCGGGCGCACGCGGTGGCGCTGGGCTTCCGCTGGGGCCTGGTCCGCTGACCACCGCCGGCGCCGCCGGCTGCGGCGCGCCGCCGGGGGTTCCCGGAGCGGGCGCCGCACGGGCGTGTGACGTTACGGTCCCGAGGTTGCACCATGGAGGAGTGGAGCACCTCGGGGACCAGCGGACAGGCACTGCGGCGAACCACGCAGCCGCAGGACACTCGGCGGACGGCGCGACGGACGGGACCACCACCGACGGCGGCGGGGCGGGAGGCGGCACGGTGCAGGAGGGGCCGGTGGTGCGCGGTACGCCGTACGGTGCCGCAGCGCATAACGTTCCGGTGCACAACTCCGGACGCGGTGCCGCGTTTTCCCGCGCGACCAGGCACCATGGACCGATGCGCGACGACGTCGCCGGTACGGCCGGCCAGGCGGACCCGGTGGAGGCCGAGCCCTCCGGTCCGGGCCACGATCCGTCGTACGCCGATCCCGGTGGCCCGGACCCGGTCGGGCCGGGCAGGCCCCCGGCGCTCGGCACGGGCGGCTCGCCGCTGGTGGTCGAACTGGTCGTGGCCGCGGTGCGCGGCGAGGGCCCGGCGATCGACGCGCTGCTCGCCTACGTCCACCCGCTGGCGCTGCGGTACTGCCGCGCCAAGCTGGCCCGGCTGCCCGGCGGGGCCCGGCACCACGTGGACGACGTCGCGCAGGAGGTCTGCGTCGCGGTGCTCTGCGCGCTGCCCCGGTACAAGGACCAGGGGCGCCCGTTCGAGGCCTTCGTGTACGGGATCGCCGCGCACAAGATCGCCGATCTCCAGCGGGCCGCGATGCGCGGACCCGGCTCGACCGTCGTGCCGCAGGACGACCTGCCGGAGGTGCCGGACGAGGCGCTCGGCCCCGAGGAGCAGGCGCTGCTGAGCAGCGACGCGGCCTGGGCGAAGGAACTGCTCTCCAACCTGCCGGCCCGTCAGCGCGAGCTGGTGCTGCTGCGGGTGGCCGCCGGGCTCTCGGCGGAGGAGACCGGCGAGGTGCTCGGGATGTCACCCGGTGCCGTCCGGGTCGCCCAGCACCGGGCGCTCAGCCGGCTGCGGGCACTCGCGGAGGAGTCCTCCTGATCCCCGCCCTCCCCGCCGGCCGCGGGGGAATGGTCCACGGGGAGGGGGTGTTGTCAAGGGCACACGAGGACACATTCGCGGTGCCAGTACCATGGGGTATCGGCGCCTGGGCGGGTTGCCAAAGTTTGGCGGGTGCGCGCGGGGTCCCCTTGGAGGATCCTCCCATCGCACCCGGCTTCGGCGGTCTGCGCGAGTGAGCGATGAATGCGCCCCCACCCCCAGGGCTCAGGGCGTGAGCGGATTAGGCCGGCCACGGAAGGTACCCCCCAAATGTCTTACAACGCCGCAGGCGTACCCGAGAAGTTCGCGATGCTCGGGCTCACGTACGACGACGTCCTGCTGCTGCCCGGGGCCTCCGAGGTGCTGCCGAACCAGGTGGACACCTCCTCCCGGGTCTCCCGGAACGTCCGCGTCAACATCCCGCTGCTCTCCGCGGCGATGGACAAGGTCACCGAGTCGCGCATGGCCATCGCGATGGCCCGCCAGGGCGGCGTGGGCGTGCTGCACCGCAACCTGTCGGTGGAGGACCAGGCCAACCAGGTCGACCTGGTGAAGCGCTCCGAGTCCGGCATGGTCACCGACCCGATCACGGTCGGCCCGGAGACCACCCTGGCCGAGGCGGACGCGCTGTGCGCCAAGTTCCGCATCTCCGGCGTGCCGATCGCCGACGAGGCGGGCAAGCTGCTCGGCATCGTCACCAACCGTGACATGGCCTTCGAGTCGGACCGCAGCCGCCAGGTCCGCGAGATCATGACCCCGATGCCGCTGATCACCGGCAAGGTCGGCATCTCCGGGGTGGACGCGATGGCGCTGCTGCGCCGCCACAAGATCGAGAAGCTGCCGCTGGTCGACGACGAGGGCCGGATCAAGGGCCTGATCACCGTCAAGGACTTCGTCAAGGCCGAGCAGTACCCGAACGCCGCCAAGGACGCCGAGGGCCGGCTGCTGGTCGGCGCCGCCGTCGGTGCCAGCGCCGAGGCGTTCGACCGGGCCCAGGCCCTGGTCGAGGCCGGTGCGGACTTCCTGGTGGTGGACACCTCGCACGGCCACAGCCACAACGCGCTGGCCTGGATCGCGAAGATCAAGTCGGCCGTCAAGATCGACGTGGTCGGCGGCAACGTGGCCACCCGGGACGGCGCCCAGGCGCTGATCGACGCCGGCGTGGACGGCGTCAAGGTCGGCGTCGGCCCCGGCTCCATCTGCACCACCCGCGTCGTCGCCGGCATCGGCGTCCCGCAGATCACCGCCATCTACGAGGCCGCCGTGGCCTGTCAGGCGGCCGGCGTGCCGGTCATCGGCGACGGTGGCCTCCAGTACTCGGGCGACATCGGCAAGGCCCTGGCTGCCGGTGCCGACACCGTGATGCTGGGCTCGCTGCTGGCCGGCTGCGAGGAGTCCCCGGGCGAGCTGATGTTCATCAACGGCAAGCAGTTCAAGTCCTACCGCGGCATGGGCTCGCTGGGCGCCATGCAGTCCCGCGGCCAGGGCCGCTCGTACTCCAAGGACCGCTACTTCCAGGCCGAGGTGGCCTCGGACGACAAGCTCGTCCCCGAGGGCATCGAGGGCCAGGTGCCCTACCGCGGCCCGCTGTCGGCCGTGCTGCACCAGCTGGTGGGCGGTCTGCGCCAGACCATGGGCTACGTCGGCGCCGCCACCGTCGCCGAGATGGAGAGCAAGGGCCGCTTCGTGCGGATCACCTCGGCGGGTCTCAAGGAGAGCCACCCGCACGACATCCAGATGACCGTCGAGGCGCCGAACTACTCGTCCCGATGACCCGCTGAACGCCGAAGGGCCCGCTGTCGCGGGCCCTTCGCGCATGTCCGGGCCGTGGGCCGTCGGGGCGGGACCCGCACGGGTACGGGATACTGGGGTGCGGCCGGGGTGACCCGGCCGGCATGGGCAACAAAGCAGAAGGGCTCGAAGTGACTGAGATCGAGATCGGGCGAGGCAAGCGCGGCCGCAGGGCGTACGCCTTCGACGACATCGCCGTCGTCCCCAGCCGTCGTACGCGCGACCCGAAGGAGGTCTCGATCGCCTGGCAGATCGACGCCTACCGCTTCGAGCTGCCGTTCCTGGCCGCCCCGATGGACAGCGTGGTCTCGCCGCAGCAGGCCATCGCGATCGGCCGCCTCGGCGGTCTCGGCGTGCTGAACCTCGAAGGCCTGTGGACCCGCTACGAGGACCCGCAGCCGCTGCTGGACGAGATCGCCGCGATCACCGACGAGTCCACCGCGACCCGCCGGCTCCAGGAGGTCTACGCGGCCCCGATCCGTGCCGAGCTGATCAAGCAGCGGATCCAGGAGGTGCGCGACTCCGGCGTGGTCACCGCCGCCGCGCTGTCCCCGCAGCGGACCGCCGAGTTCTCCAAGGCCGTGGTGGACGCCGGCGTCGACGTCTTCGTCATCCGCGGCACCACCGTCTCGGCCGAGCACGTCTCCAGCGCCGCCGAGCCGCTCAACCTCAAGCAGTTCATCTACGAGCTGGACGTCCCGGTGATCGTCGGCGGCTGCGCCACGTACACCGCGGCCCTGCACCTGATGCGCACCGGCGCGGCCGGCGTGCTGGTCGGCTTCGGCGGCGGCGCCGCCCACACCACCCGCAACGTCCTGGGCATCCAGGTGCCGATGGCGACCGCGGTGGCGGACGTGGCGGCGGCCCGCCGGGACTACATGGACGAGTCCGGCGGCCGCTACGTGCACGTGATCGCGGACGGTGGCGTCGGCTACAGCGGCGACATCCCGAAGGCGGTCGCCTGCGGCGCCGACGCGGTGATGATCGGTGCGGCGCTGGCCCGGGCGACGGACGCCCCGGGCCAGGGCTTCCACTGGGGCATGGAGGCCGTCCACGAGGAGCTGCCGCGCGGCAAGCGGGTGCACCTCGGCACGGTCGGCACCACCGAGGAGATCCTGACCGGTCCCTCGCACACCCCGGACGGGACCATGAACCTGTTCGGCGCGCTGCGGCGGGCGATGGCCACCACCGGCTACACGGAGCTCAAGGAGTTCCAGCGGGTCGAGGTCACCGTCAACCCGGCGCTCGACCACCGCTGAGGTTCGTGACGACGGAGGCCCCTGCCGGACCTTGGGTTCAAGGGGTCGTCGCAACACCGCTTGGTTTCAGACGGTGAGTAGATCACGTAGACGCTCGGCTGGGGTATCCCAGCCGAGCGTCT
>NZ_JBHTWX010000053.1:0-54772 GCF_042792155.1 Kitasatospora sp. NPDC056651
TCCCTCCTCGGTGCGAGGAGGGACGCCGGCCCTTTCGCCTTGGGGCGTCGGTTACTTGAGCCCGCCGTCCAGCGCGGACATCAGGGTGCCGGACGGGGTGTCGCCGGACAGCTCCCAGATCATCCCGCCGAGCAGGCCCTTCGACTTGAGGTAGGCCGTCTTCTGCGAGATCGACCAGGCGTCGTCGAAGGTCCACCACTGGCCGCCGGCTCCCGTGTAGCCGTACGTCGCGACCGACTTGGGATCGTGGTAGACGGTGAGGTTGGAGAGGCTGGTGATCAGGTTGTTGTACCCGCGGGTACCCGCCTCGTCGGAGAACTGGCCCGGTGCGGCGCCGTTCGCGGACTGCCAGGCGCCGTTCGCCCCGCCGTCCGTGACGCTCTGCCAGCCGCGTCCGTAGAACGGGAAGCCGATGGTCAGCTTGCGCGGGTTGACTCCGGCGTTCAGGTAGGTCTGGACGGCGGTGTCCACGCTGAAGTGGTTGGTGTAGGGGTCGTTCGGGTCGTTGTAGAGGTTGGAGGCGTGGCCGGTGCGGTTGGGCTCCCAGGAGTTGTCGCTGCCCGAGCCGTGGAAGTCGTAGCCCTGGACGTTGGCGATGTCCATCGAACCGAAGATCTTCGAGAGGTCCCAGCCGGCGGCGACCTTCGCCGGGTCGGCGGGGGTGAAGGCCGTGAGCAGCTTGTGGGAGCCGCCCAACCCGTCCAGCTGCTTGCGGAATTCGGCCATCAGCAGCGTCAGGTTGTCCTTGTCGTTGACGCTCCAGTGGTTGCCCGGGTGGCCGTCGCCGGAGCCGGGCCACTCCCAGTCGATGTCGAAGCCGTCGAAGATGCCCGCTGCCACGCCGTCGCCGCCGGCGCCGTTGTACGCGGGCAGGTTGCCCTTGATCCAGGTGTCGACGCAGGACTTGACGAACTTCTGGCGGGACGCGTCGGTGGCGGCGACGTCGGAGAAGTACTTGGAGTAGGTCCAGCCGCCGAGCGAGACGACCACCTTCAGGTTCGGGTACTTGGCCTTGAGCTTCTTCAACTGGTTGAGGTTGCCGCGGAGTTTGCCCCAGCCGTCGTCGGCCACGCCGTCGACCGACTGGGCGGCGCTCATCGGCCGGCCGTAGTCCGCGTCGGCGTCACCGGCGCCGGTGCCCTGGTCCGGGTCCTCCGGGTTGCCGGTGGTGCCCTTGGTGACGCCGGCCATGCACGTCAGGTTGACCGGATCGATGTTCTCGAAGGCGTAGTTGATGACGTCGAGCTTGGCGGCGGCGCCGGAGGTGTCCAGGTTCTTGACGAAGTACTGGCGGCCGTAGATGCCCCACTGGACGAAGTAGCCGACCCGGGCGTACTTCCCGGCGCCGACCAGGTCCGAGGTGGTCACGGTGAGCGGGGCGGAGGCGGGCGAGGCGTTGTCGGCGGGGTCGCGGGCCTTCACGGTGAACGTGTAGGTGGTGGACGGCGAGAGGCTGCCGACGGTCGCGGTGAGGGTGCTGCCGGTGACCGTGGCGACCAGCGTGCCGCCCTGGTAGACGTCGTACGCGGCGACCCGGACGTTGTCCGTGGCGGCGTTCCAGGCAAGCGTCACGTCCGACGAACTGACCGCGGTGGAGCGGAGGTTGGTCGGCGCGGTGGGCGGCTGGGTGTCGGTGGACGGGTCGAAGGTGGACGCCGTGACGGACGCGCTCACCGGACCGGTGTTGCCGCGGCTGTCCTTGGCCCGGACGGTCAGGGTGTAGGAGGTGGCCGGGGTGAGGCCGGTGGCCAGGGCGCTGGTGGTCGGGCTGGAGGCGAGGACGGTGCTGCCGTTCAGCACGTCGTAGGAGGCCACCGGGAAGTCCCCGCCGGTGGCGGCCGACCACTTCAGGGCGAGCGTGTGGGCGGTGGACTCGGTGACGGTCGGGGTGCCCGGAGCGGACGGCGGGACGTCGGGGGTGCCGTCGCACTTGTCGCCGTTGATGCGGCAGTTGAGCGGGGTGGAGACCGGGCCGTTGCCGACGAACCAGAAGCTGTACGGTTCGGTGGTGCTGTGGGCGTTGACCGTGGAGTTGTAGAACGCGGCCGTGGCGGTGACGTGCTGGCCGTTGACGGTGGCGGTGCCGTTGTAGCTGTTGCCGATGGTCACGCCGGACGGGAGGTCGAACTCCAGCGTCCAACCGCTCACGGCCGTCGCGTTGTCGTTGTGGACGATGTAGGTGCCCTGCCACCAGGAGCCGTTGTTGGCGGTGGTGAAGGTGGCGGTGAGCTTTCCGGCGGCGTTCGCCGGGGTGGCCAGCGCGGTGAGCGCGGCGAGGGGGAGGAGCAGGACGCTGAGCAGTGCGAGCAGTCTGCTGCGCACGCGCGGGCGTCCGGCCCGGGATCGAGCGGACATGGTTCTCCCTGTGATCGTGGGGGTTGAACAGGGTGACGTAGAACCGGGGTTGATCCGTGTGCGATCGGTGCCCGCGCCGTTGGGGAGGCGGGGCATGGGCACTGTAGGAGGACTGGACCAATGCGTCAACAGGTCTGTACCACTTGGGAGGTGGCGGCGGTGGTGGCGGGGGGTGGGCGTGGGGGTGGGGAGGTGAGTGACAGATGACAGATTTCAACTTCTGTTATCTGAAATCTGTTCTCTGTCATCCGTCATTCGTTGTCCGTCATCTGTTCGACCCCGTCAGCTCGTCCCCGAGCGGGCTGCGCCGGTACAGCACCGAGCGGCCGTGGCGGGCTTTGGTGACCAGGCCGGTGGCGGCCAGGACGGACAGGTGCTGGCTGACGGCGCCCGGGGTGACCCCCAGGCGGTAGGCGAGCTCGGTGGTGGAGGCGGCCTCGCCGAGCAGGGCCAGCAGCCGGGCCTTCGGTGCGCCGACCAGGGCCTCCAGGGCCTGCGGTGGCACCGGCGCGCCCCCGCCCACCATGCCCGCCTGTCCACGGGCCGGGTAACTGATCTGGGGCGCGCGGTCGTTGCCGATCATCGTGATCGCGCCGCGGACGAAGAAGGTCGGGCAGAGCACGAGCCCGCGTCCGTCCACCGGGGTCTCCACGTTCCGTTCCGTCCACCGCCGGTCGATCGACAGCACCCCGTCCTCCCAGTGGAGCCGGTGGTCCAGATCGGCGAACAGGGCCGCCGCTCCTTGTTGGGCGAGTAGCCGGGCGCGGTAGACCAGGTCGGCCTCCAGTACCGCACGGGCCTGCGGCCACCAGGTGGGTGCGAGGCACAGCTCCCAGTACTCCTCCAACGCGTCGGCGATCCGTGTCAGGAGCCGCTCCGGGTCGGAGAGCCCGGCGGCGAGCACGGTCGGCATCGGCTGGCCGTACAGGACGAAGGTCTGCTCGAGTTCGGGGCGCAGCTGCTCCGGCGGCAGTGTGCGGACGGTGGCCAGCTCGGTGCGGAACTCGGGGGAGGGGGAGGTCGGGCGGGGAGTCAGGAAGTCCGGGACGAAGCGGTTCTCGGCGACGAGCGAGAGCAGCAGGTGGGAGTCCAGGCGCTCGAACGCGGGCCTGAGCTGCTCGAAGGCCCGGGTCTGGAGGTGGTAGACGCCCGGGTGGGTCCACATCCGCAGGCTCAGCGCGGCCTCGTGGATCGGCGAGGCGGCGAACCACGTGGTGGCGAGGTCGGCCAGGCGGAGGGTGAACCGGTGCACGGGGGTGTCCTTCTGCGGAGATCGGGCCTTGGATTCAGCCAGAGCCTAAATGAGTACCTGGACCGGACCGGCGAGCGGTGGGATCGCCGCATGACCACCCCGACGGCGGAGTCCTCCGCGCCTTCTTCTGCTGTGCCCGAAAGTCCTGCCGGAACCGTGACCGCGACCGCCGCTGCGCAGGCAGGAGGAGGCGGGGTCCTCGGCGCTCTGCGACGGCGCCTGCACCCCGATCCGACGGTCCGTCGGCTGGCCGGGATCACCCTCGTCAACACGGTGGGCAACGGTCTGTCCCTCGCCGTCGCGGTGCTGTTCTTCACCCGGGTGCTCGGCCTGAGCGCCGCCCAGCTCGGCCTGGGGATGACCGCCGCCGGCCTGTGCGGGGTGATCGCCAGCGTGCCGGCCGGCCGGGCCGCCGATCGCTGGGGTGCCCGGCGAGTGCTGGTGGCACTGGTCACGGCGCAGGCGATCGGCACCGCCGGGTACGTGCTGGTGCACAGCTACCCGGCCTTTGTCGCACTGGCCTGCCTGGTCTCCGCCGTCGACCGGGGGTCCGCCGCCGTACGGAACGCGCTCTACGCCGAGGTGCTGCCCGCCGACCGCCGGGTGGCGGGCCGGGCCTATCTGAGGGTGGTGACCAACATGGGCCTCTGCGGAGGTACGGCGCTCGGCGCGATCGCGCTCCAGCTGGACACCCGGCCGGTCTACCTGACGGCGATCCTGGCCGACGCCGCGTCCTTCGTGGTCGTCGCCGTGCTGTTCCACCGTCTCGCCGACCCGAGGCGCCCGGCGGAAGGCGGCGTCGCGGCGGAGGGCGGCGTCGCGACCCCGCCCTCCGGCGAGGGCGCCGGGCAGGGCGGGCGTCGGAACCCGGCGCTGCGGGACGGCCCGTTCCTCGCCGTGACGGTGCTGAACGCCGTGCTCTGCCTCCAGTTCGCCGTCCTGGAGGTCGGGGTGCCGCTCTGGATCGTCCAGGAGACCGAGGCGCCTCGGGTCACCGTCGCCGGCACCCTGATCGTCAACACGCTGTTGGTGATCGCCCTTCAGATGCGGGCCACCAGGGGGACCGAGGAACGGGCGGGCGCCATCCGGGCCTGTGGCCGGGCCGGGCTGGTGCTCGCCGCCTCCTGCCTGGTCATCTCACTCGCCCACGGCCTGCCCGCGATCCTCGCGGCGGTGGTGGTGCTCGGCGGGGTGGCGCTCCAGTCGCTCGGAGAGGTGGTCGGGCAGGCGGGCGGCTGGGCGCTCAGCTACGACCTCGCGGGCGAACGCGACCACGGCGCCTACCAGGGCGTGTTCAACGCGGGTACCGCCGCCGCGATGATGGCCGGCCCGGCGCTGGTCAGCACCCTGGTGATCGGGTACGGCATGACCGGCTGGATCGTCCTCGGCGGGCTGTTGGCGGCGGCGGGCCTGGGCATGCGCCCCGCCGTGCGGTGGGCCGGGCGGCGGGCGGGTGACGGAATGACGGATGACAAGTAACAGCCGACAGATAACAGCTGACAGATTTCAACATCTGTCATCCGTTCGCTGTCATCCGACTCCGGTCACCAGGCAGCCCGCCTCCGGTCACCGGAGAGGTTGGCTCTGGCCGAGGGACGGGTGGGCGTGCCAGAGTCGTCCGGGCGCCGTCCGGGCAGCTCCCGGACCGCGCCCGCAGTCCGACCCACCCTCAGCCGGAAGGCAGGCCCCGCCGATGACCAGCGCAGCGCCCCTCGTCCGCGTCAGCACCGCCGACGCCGTCACCACGCTCATGCTCGACTCGCCGCACAACCGCAACGCGCTCTCCACCCGGTTGATGGCCGAGCTGCACGCCGGGCTGGCCTCCGCCGCGGCCGACCCCGAGGTCCGCGCGGTGGTGCTCGGGCACACCGGCAAGGTGTTCTGCGCGGGCGCGGACCTCTCCGAGGCGACCGGCGCCGACCCGACGGTCGGCCCGCGCGGCCTGGTCGAGCTCCAGCGGGCGATCGTCGACTGTGCCAAGCCGGTGATCGCCGTCATCGACGGACACGTACGGGCGGGCGGCCTCGGCCTGGTCGGCGCGGCGGACCTCGCCGTCGCGGGACCGGCCTCGACCTTCGCCTTCACCGAGGTCCGGCTCGGCCTTGCGCCCGCGGTGATCTCGCTGCCGCTGCGCCCGAAGCTGGAACCGCGCGCCGCCTCCCGCTACTACCTCACCGGTGAGGTCTTCGACGCCGCCGAGGCCGCCCGGATCGGGCTGATCACCAGCGCCACCGAGTCCGCCGAGGACACCGGCGTGGTGCTGAAGGCCCTGTTGGACGCGCTGCGCCAGGGCTCCCCGCAGGGCCTGGCGGAGTCGAAGCGGGTGGCCAACGCCGAGGTGGTGCGCTCCTTCGAACGGGACGCGGAGGAGCTGGTGGAGCTGTCGGCGCGGCTGTTCGGTTCGGCGGAGGCACAGGAGGGGATGCGGTCGTTCCTGGAGAAGCGGCCCGCTCGCTGGGTGCGCTGACCCCGAGGGCCCCGGGCGTTCCGCTCGCCCGCCCGGGGCCCTGACCGTCGCTCCGCGTCAGGAGGCGCCAGGGCGCATGAGAGCCCATCAAGGCGCGTCAGAGCACGTCAGAGCGCGTCGCGAGCGTCAAGCTCAGATCGTCGCCGCGTTGTGCCAGAGGTCGAGCAGGCTCTCGTCACCGCTCACCTCGACCTGCCGGGCCTGCCCGGCGGACAGCCGGTTCCAGAGCAGCGGGTAGAGCTCGTCGGCGGGACCGGCGAGGGTCAGGTCGGCAGGCGCCGGGGTCTCGCCGGTGGTGACGGTCGGCGGCTCCTGGGTGATCGTCAGGTGCCAGGAGCCGACGCCGTCGGTGGTCCGGACCAGGAGGGTGCGCCGTCGGTCGCTGCGCAGGGTGGCCCGGCCGCGGACCATGAGACCGCTCACCAGTTCGTCGATGCCGTCCGCGGCGAGCGTGGTGTCCACCGCCGGTCCGGGCACCCCGGCGGCCGCGTCGGCGTCGTGGCGGTGGATGGCGGTCTCGTGTGCCTGGCGCCGGGCCCAGAACGCCAGCGGGCTCGTCGAGGGCAGAAAGGTCCAGCATTCGACGTCGGACGGTGTCGAGGAGAGCGTGTCCACCAGCGCGGCGTGTCCCTCGCGGTACCAGGCGAGCAGCGCGTCGTCCGAGGGCACCGGCCCGACGGCGGCGAACTCGCCCGCCTGGCCCGGCCGTTCCCGCAACCCCTGGCCGAGGATGGAAGCGGCCCAGCGGTGGACGGAGCCGATGTGCCGCAGCAGGTCCGCCAGTTGCCACTTCGGGCAGGTCGGCACGGGGGCGGACAGCTCCGTACGGGCCGCGGCGTCGGCGAGGAGGAGGCCCTCGCGGCGCAGCGCGTCGATGTGCTCGGTGATCTCCATGGAGCGGAGTCTTCCATCGTTGTCGGCTGCCGGCCGTGGATTTCGGACATTCATTCGGCTGGTCCAGGGCTGGAGGCACTCTCACACGGACGGACGCGGCGCTGCTGGGGGTGGAGTCGGGCACTGCCGCCGATGGGGTGGAAGCGGCCGCCGTGATGTCGGACTCCCGACGGACGGGCGGACCCTACGGGCCGGTAACGTGAGCGCATGCCGATAACCCGTTCCCTCGTCTCAGCCGTCCGGGCTGGTGGCCGCCGCGCCGCCGGACGCCTCGTTCACCGGGGCTGGCGCTGGGTGCAGCGGACCGGCGCCGTCACCAACCTCAACCCCGGCCCGTACCGGTTCGGCGAGCTGGGCGACGGCACGAGCCTCGCGTTTCCGCTCGGAGCGGTGTTCAACGAGCAGTGGATCACCATCGGGCCGTTCTCGATCATCGGCGAGCGGGTCACCATCAGCGCCGGGTTCCTGCCCGGGCTCGACCTCGGGCCGGAGCCGATCCTGCGGATCGGTGGCGGCTGCGTGATCGGCCGGGACAGCCACGTCGTCGGCCACCAGTCGATCGTCATCGGCGATGACGTGTGGACCGGGCCGGGCGTCTACATCAGCGACCAGGCGCACGAGTACCGGGACACCGAGCTGCCGATCGGCAAGCAGTGGCCGCGCAACGAACCGGTGGAGATCGGGGCGGGCAGCTGGATCGGCACCGGCGCGGTGATCCTGCCGGGGGCGCGGATCGGGCGCAACGTGGTGGTCGCGGCGGGGGCGGTGGTGCGCGGCGAGGTGCCCGACCACAGCGTGGTCGCCGGGGCCCCGGCCAAGGTGGTGCGCCGCTGGACCGAGGAGGAGGGCTGGCAGCCGCCGCTGCGCCACGACGCTCCGCAGCCGGTGCCGGACGGCGTGACGGCGGAGCAGCTGCGGGCGCTGGTCGGCTGGGACCTCCGGTTGCCGGGTGAGCAGGGCTGAGTCGGCGCACCCGGCCCCTGGCGGAATGACGGGTCGGCCGCCCATGCGCTCCCTGTCGGGCGTGGCGGTGCGGTGGTGCGGCGGTCCCGGTCCCGGCCCCGGTCCGTCGGTGCGGCCGGTTCGCTGCGGTCCGTAGGGCGGTCGTCAGCGCGCGGGGCGGAACGTGACGACGGCGGTGGTGCCGCCCGGGCGCAGCTCGTGGGTGCCCGGGGTGTTGAGCAACGCGGCGTCGTAGCGTCCGAGTTCGAGGCTGTCGACGGTGGCGGTGCCGGTGAGGCAGACCAGGAGGACGGTGCTTCCGTCCGGGATGTCGAGGACGGTGTCCGAGGTCGTCAGGTCGACCGTGGCTTCGACCCGCCCGCGGCGCGTCATCACGTTGAAGTCGACCACCGGGCCGGCCGACAGCCGACAGTCGGTGACGGCGTCGCCGGAGAAGGCGAACGGCCGGAGCGGCGTGTCGACCAGGTGCTCGGTGCCGTCGACGGTGAGCGCCATGCCGGTGCCCTCGACCAGGGTGATCACCCGGTCGATGCCGGGGAACGGGGAGAACGGCCCGGCCGTGGCGACGTCCGCGAGGCTGACCCGCCAGTCGAAGGTGTTCAGCCCGGCTCCGGCCGGGAACCCGGCGACCTCCCTGGTCACCCCGCCTCCATTGAGCCACGCCGTTGCCGGGCGCTCACTCGCCCGCAGTACCTGGAAGCGCTCGCTGGTGGTCATGGGCCCGCATCCTGTCACATGACGGCTGACGGTTGACAGATGACAGATTTCAACATCTGTCATCTGTCATCTGTTAGTCGTCGCCTGTTGTCCGTCACCCGCCGCCTGACATCCGTTGCCCGTCACCGGCCGTCCGCTGTTCGCGGCCCCGCCGTCCGACTGCAAGTGGCAGCAGCGCCGCCACGGTGGCCGTGACCGTGACCGTGGTGAGGGCCAGCGGCAGTCCGGCCGCGTCGGCGAGGAAGCCGATCACCACCGGGCCGATCAGCATCCCCCCGTAGCCGAGCGAGGAGGCGAACGCCACACCCTGGGGGCCGCCGGCCGCCCCGGCCCGGGCGATGGCGAGCGGGAAGAGGTTGGCCAGGCCGAGGCCGACCAGCACGAACCCGCAGATCGCCACCGGCACCGCCGGGGCCAGGGCGGCGATCAGCATGCCGACCCCCGCCGTCAACCCGCCGAACAGCATCAACCGGGTCTGACCGAGCCGGATGGACAGCCAGGTGCCACCGACCCGCCCGCCCGCCATCGCGAACGCGTACGCGCCGTACCCGGTGGCAGCCACCACGGAGCTCGCGTGGACGTCATCGGTGAGGTGCAGTGTGGTCCAGTCGGCGATCGCGCCCTCGCCGTACGCGGTGCACAGCGCGGTCAGGCCCAGCAGCAGGACGAGCAGCCGGGTGTGCGCACGGACCGGACCCGAGCCGGCGCCCGCGTCCTCGGACCGCTCCGCCGCACGGTTCGCCCGTGCGGGCGTGACCGCTGTCGCCGCCGGGCTGCGCAGCAGGACGACGCCCGCGCCTGCGGTGACGGCCACGCCCAGCGCGGCGCTGAGCGCGAGTGCCCAGGCGGTGCTCAGCGGTCCGGCGAGCAACCCGCTGACGCCGGTGCCGACCAGTCCGCCGAAGCTGTACCCGGCGTGGAAACTGGGCATGACGGGTCGCCGCAGCTGTGCGACCAGGTCGACGGCGGCGCTGTTCATCGCGACGTTGGCCCCGCCGTACCCGGCGCCGAACAGCAGCAGCACCCCGCCGAGCGCGGTGACCGAGTGGGCGTGCGCGGGCAGCGGCACGGCCAGGCTGAGCAGGGCGAGCGAGCCGACGGTCACCGGGCGCGAGCCGTACCGCAGGCAGAGCCGGCCGATCAGTGGCATGGTGAGGACGGCGCCGATCGACAGGCAGAGCAGCGCGAGCCCGAGGGTGCTGTGCGAGGCGCTCACCTGGCTGCGGACGTCCGGGATGCGGACGACCCAGGCGGCGAAGAGGAAGCCGTCGATGGCGAAGAACGCGGTGAGGGCGACACGTGCCGGGCGCCAGGGGCTGTCGGCCGCCGGGGGTGTGCTGCGAGACTGGGGGGCGGGCTGGTCGGGTCGAGTGCGTGGACCAATTTTGTTTCGAAGCGACACAAAGTCACAATAGGGGCGTGCAGCTCTCACCATCAAGCCCGAGGCCCGGTACCGGAAACGACTTCGACGCGCAGCGCGACAGCCACCGCCGCGCGGCTCCCGACCGGGGCCGGACGCTGCTCGGCCCGGCGCTCTCCCTGATCCACACCGGCCGGACGCCGACCCGCTCGGCGCTCACCCGTGCCCTGGACGTCACCCGGGCCACCGCCGGCGCGGTCACCGCCGAACTCGAGGCGCTCGGCCTGATCGCCGTCGACTCGCGTCCGGCCGGCGGTGGCCGCGGACGCCCCTCGCACCGGCTCGCGATCGACCCGCGGGGCCCGGTCGTGATCGCCGGGCAGATCCACGCCGATGGGCTGAGCGTCACCCTGGCCGGCCTCGGCGGGTTGCTCGACCCGCCGGTCCACCTGCCGCTGCCCGCCGCGACCGACCCCGTTCGGATGCTGCGCGCCGTCGCCGTGGCGGGCGCCGAGCTCGCCCGTGCGAGCGACCGCCGCTGTCTGGGTGCCGCGCTCGCGCTGCCCAACCCGGTCACCGAGCCGGACGGCGCCGCCCTCGCCGCGCTGCACTTCGCCTGGCCCAGCGGCACACCGGTCGCCGACCTGTACGACGTCGAGGTCGGCCGCGCCGACCACGGCCCGAACGCGCTGCGCCCGCTGCCCACCGCGGTCGCCAACGACGCCAACCTGGCCGCGCTCGCCGAGTACCGGCACGGGGCCGGCCGCGGCGCCCGCCACCTGCTGTTCGTCACCTCCGGCCACAGCGGCGTCGGTGGCGCGCTGGTCATCGACGGCCACCTGCACACCGGCAGCGCCGGCCTCGCCCTGGAGGTCGGCCACCTCGCCGTCGACCCGCAGGGCCGACTCTGCAGGTGCGGCAACCGCGGCTGCCTCAACTCCGAGACCAGCCCCGACGCGCTGTTCGCCGCCGCCGGACTCACCCCGGAGCCCGGCCGCCCGCTGCTCGACCAGGCGCGGGAGCTGTGCCGGGCGGCCGCGACGGACGACCGCGCACGGGCGGCGGTGGAGCACGTCATCGACCGGCTCGGGCTCGGCCTGGCCGGCGTCGTCAACATCCTCAACCCCGACCGGGTGGCCCTCAGCGGGCTGCACCTCGACCTGCTGGAGGCCGCGCCGGACCGGCTGCGGTCGGTCGTCGCCGAACGCAGCTTGTGGGGGCGAAGCGGCCGGGTGCCGATCGTCGGCGCCGAGCTGGCGGACGGCGCGCTCGCGGGGGCGGCAGAGCTGGGCTGGGGGCCGTACCTGGCGGACCCGCAGTCGGTTCCGGTTCTGCCCTGACGGCGGCAGTCCGGACGTGATGGCGCCGAAGGCGATAAGCGGAAGCTGGTTCACCGGAAAAAGTCACTTATCGTGACTCTCCTACACTCGTAGTGAGCAACAGGGTTCACTGTGAGGGAGAAAGTCACCATGAGCACCCAGCCCGGCATCGAGCCGACTGTCGACGTCGACCGCTCCGACCCGGAGTACCGTGCCTGGCTCAAGGAGGCGGTGCGCAAGGTCCAGGCCGACGCCAACCGTTCCGCCGACACCCACCTGCTGCGCTTCCCGCTGCCCCCGGAGTGGGGGATCGACCTGTACCTCAAGGACGAGTCCACCCACCCGACCGGCTCGCTCAAGCACCGCCTGGCCCGCTCGCTCTTCCTCTACGGGCTCTGCAACGGCTGGATCCGGCCCGGCAAGCCGGTGATCGAGGCCTCCAGCGGCTCCACCGCCGTCTCCGAGGCGTACTTCGCCCAGCTCGTGGGCGTGCCGTTCATCGCTGTGATGGCCAAGAGCACCAGTCAGGCCAAGATCGACCTGATCCAGTTCCACGGCGGCGAGTGTCACCTGGTCGAGCGCCCGGACGAGGTGTACGAGGCGTCCGCCCGGCTCGCCGAGGAGACCGGCGGGCACTACATGGACCAGTTCACCTATGCCGAGCGGGCCACCGACTGGCGCGGCAACAACAACATCGCCGAGTCGGTCTTCGCCCAGCTGCGCCTGGAGCCGCATCCCGAGCCGGCCTGGATCGTGGCCACCGCCGGCACGGGCGGCACGTCGGCGACGATCGCCCGCTACGTGCACTACATGCAGTACGACACCCGGATCTGCGTCGCGGACCCGGAGAACTCCTGTTTCTTCGACGGCTGGGTGCGGCGCGATCCGGACGCCGTCTGCGAGAGCGGCTCGCGGATCGAGGGCATCGGGCGGCCGCGGATGGAGCCGAGCTTCGTGCCGGGGTCGATCGACCGGATGATGAGGGTGCCGGACGCCGCGTCGATCGCGGCGGTGCGGGTGCTGGAGCAGGTGCTCGGCAAGAAGGCGGGCGCTTCCACCGGGACGGGTCTCTGGAGTGCGCTGCGGATCGTCGCCGAGATGCGGGAGGCCGGGCGGACGGGCAGCGTGGTCGGCCTGATCTGCGACCCGGGGGACCGCTACCTGGACAAGTACTACTCGGACGACTGGCTGGCGGGTGAGCGGATCGACATCGCGCCCTACCGTGCGGCGCTGGAGTCCTTCCTCGCCGACGGCCCCTGGGCGGGCTGATCCGGCGTCGGACGGCGGCCGGCCGGGAGCCTGGGCGGCGAACAACGAACAACGAACAGCGAACGGATAACAGATGACAGCGAACAGATTCTGTTATCTGTTATCTGTTATCTGTTCGCTGTCATCTGTTATCCGCCATCCGTCACCCGTCCGCCGCCCCTCCGCCCCCACCCCTCACCGCTGGATCACCGCTCGCCCGCCCGCGAGGTCGATGCCCGTACGCTTCGGCGCGCCGTCGTGCTCGTCGTCCCGCAGCACCAGCTCCACCCGCCGTTGCTCCAGCTGCGCCCGCTTGCCCGGATAGAGCAGCGCGTGCAGCTCCTCCGTCGCGGTCGCACCCGCGCCGCGCCCACCGCCCGGCGCCGAGAGCCCCGTCGCCGCCGGGTGGGCGCGCAGCCGCCGTACCACCGCACCGAGGAAGAACACCACGACCAGTCCGGCCGGCAACAGCAGCCCGTCCGCCGCGCCCGTCAGCAGTACGCCCATGTCCACCTCAACGGCCGGGCCTGGCAGGCGAGTTCCCCCGTCGTCGAGCTACGGCAGCGAGGCCGCGGGCAAGTCCGCCGGGACGAGGAGCTGGAGCTCCTCCGTGGACGGGTCGGCGAGGTGGGCGACCCGCACCGCGTGCCGCTCGACCATGGTCTCGAAGACCTGCCGCGCGGCGCGCCCGTTACCGAAGTTGGGGCCGCGCTCCAGCCCGCCGAAGTGTTCCAGCAGCGCCTGCTCGGTCTCCTCGGAGAGCGCGTACTCGTGCTCCGCGCACTGTGCCCGGGCGATGTCCAGCAGTTCGTCCGCCGTGTAGTCCGGAAACCCGATGGTGCGGGAGAAGCGGGACGACACGCCGGGGTTGGCGGACAGGAAACGCTCCATCTCGGCGGTGTAGCCCGCGACGATGACGACCACCTCGTCCCGGTGGTCCTCCATCAGCTTGACCAGGGTGTCGATCGCCTCACGTCCGAAGTCGCGTGCCCCGTCCTCGGGTGCGAGCGTGTACGCCTCGTCGATGAAGAGCACCCCGCCCCGTGCCCGGTCGAAGGCGGCAGCGGTGCGGATCGCGGTGGATCCGATGTGCTCGCCGACCAGGTCCACCCGGGCCACCTCGACCAGGTGCCCGCGCTGGAGCACCCCGAGCGAGGCGAGGATCTCGCCGTAGAGCCGGGCGACGGTGGTCTTGCCGGTGCCCGGCGCGCCGGTGAAGACCAGGTGCCGGCGCAGCGAGGGCGCCTTGAGCCCGGCCTGGCGGCGGCGCCGGCCGACCGAGATCAGGTCGATCAGCGTGCGCACCTCCTGCTTCACGGTGGCCAGTCCGACCAGCGCGTCCAGTTCGGCGAGCGCCTCGTCGGCAGGCCGGCAGTCCGGGATCGGCGCGATCGCCGCCGAAGCCGCCGCGGAGGATGTCAACGCCGCGGCGGCCGCGGTCAGTTGGGCCGACCTCGGTGCCGGCACCTCGGCGGACCCGAACGCCGGCGCCAGCCCCGGCCCGCGCCCGGGAGAGGGCCCGGAACCGAGCCCGGGGCCCGACCCCGCCCCGCCACCGGGGGCGGCGGGAGCCGCCGGCACCGGAGCGGTCCCGACGTCGTCCGAGGTGCAGCCCTCGGCGACCGGCCCCGGCTCGGAGAACTCGAACCCGGCCCGTTGGTTGTGCTCCGCCCGGCACCGGATGAGCTGCGTCCGGCAGCCGTCGATGATGTGGAAGCCGAAGCCCTTGCCCTGGGAGACCCGGCAGTCCTCGAAGGTGCCGCGCCCCTGTGCGGAGACATACACCCCGGCGTCCGTGCTGGCCCGGACGGTGCAGTCGCGCAGCACCGGGTCGGCGCCCTTGGTGACGATCACACCGGTGGCCACGTCGGAGATCTCGCAGTCGGTGAGCAGCCCGCCGCTGCCGTGGTCGCGGAACCAGAGCCCGGTGCCCGCCTCCTGCACCCGGCAGGAGGCCAGGGAGACGGTGGCGCCGCCGCTGACCGAGACGGCCGAGCTGCGGATGCGGCTGAACGAGCAGCCCTCGGCGTGGGCGGCGGAGTCCCGGTCGAGGACGAACAGGGCGTCCGGCAGGTCGTGCAGGGAGCAGTCCGTGAGGGTCAGCCGGGCGCCGTCGCTGACCCACAGGGCCGGGTACTCGCCGGTCGAGCCGTGGATCTGGCAGGACTCGGCGACGGCCTCGGTGCCCTGGTCCCAGACCGACAGCGCCCCGCGGCCGAAGTTTCGCACGGTGCTGTTCGAGAGGGTCAGCCGGGCGCGTCCGCGCAGGTCCGCGCCGTTCTCCGGCAGGTCGTGCACCCGGCAGCCGGTGAGCACCAGCTCGGCCTCGCCGTCCAGGGTGAGGCCGTTGCCGGTGACCCGGTGGATCTCGCAGTCGACCAGCCGTCCGCCCGCCTGTGCCTCGGCCTGGACGCCGCTGCCGCGGATCTCGTAGATCTCGCAGTCGGTCAGCTCGGCCGCGCTGCCGGGGTCGGAGAGCAGGACGCCGGCGCCGGAGGCGTGGTGGATGCGGCAGCGGTCCAGCGCCGCGGTGGCGCCGCCGAGGACGGCCAGCCCGGCCTGTCCGGCGGCGGCGACCTCGCAGTCCTCGAACACGGCGGCGGTGTCCTCGCCGCGCAGCCGGAGACCGAGTCCGCCGGGGTTGGTGACGACGCAGCCGCGCAGGGTGGGCCGGGCGCCGCCGGTGACCTCGATGCCGGTGGCCGAGCGGGTCTCGACGCGGCAGCCGCTGAAGGCGGGCGTGGCCTGCGGTCCGGTGACCAGGACGGCCGGGGTGGAGCTGTCGCCGCCCTCGACCACCAGGTCGCGCACGGTCGCGGCGGCGGTCACCGTGAGCGCCACCCCGGAGGGCGGGTCGATCCGGACCGTCCCCGGCCCGTGGGCCGGGACGATCGTCACCGGCTTGTCCACCAGCACGTTCTCCCGGAAGGTGCCCGGTCGGACGGTCACGGTGTCGCCCGGTTCGGCGGCCGCGAGGGCCTCCGCGAGCGTGTCGTACTCGCCCGCTCGGCGACGCCAGCGGGATGCGCTGTCCTGGGTGACCCGGACCCTGTGCTCAGCCATGACGGTCTGTCGTCCCCACCTTCGTCGAGCCGGCGATCAACGGGCCGAACGCGCGGGGGTGCGCGGGCCGTCCGCCCACCGTAGCGCGCCCACGTGGGTGGTCCGGCCGTCCGCGGTCGCGCGGACACCGGCAGCGCTCACCGGCGCCACAGGTTCCGACCACTTGTTTCAACGAGCACGCACGGCGGTGGTTCCGTCCGGACGCGCCGCTTCCCGAGCGCTCGACGTGCTCGGCGCCGGTCCCGCGCGGCTGCCGCCCGCACGCTCAGTTCCCGTCGGCGGGCCAGTGCGCCCCGTCCTCCAGCACCTCGACCTCGTCGCCCAGCCGCAGCGTGCCGAGCGCGTCGCCCTCGACGCCGGCCGGCCGCTCGGGGATCAGGTTCTGCCCGAACGCGGCCTTGCGCAGCAGCCGGTGGTGCCGGGCCAGGGTGCGCAGCGGTTCCTTGCCGCGCCGCTCGCCGGTCTCCTGGTCGGTGGTGGTGACCACGCAGCGGCCGCACGGCTTGACCACCTTGAAGGTGACCGAGCCGATCCGGATCCGGCGCCAGGTGTCCTCGGCCCACGGCTCGGCGCCGCCGATCACCACGTTGGGACGGAAGCGCTCCATCGGCAGGGTCTCGTGGCCGTCCGGGTTCTCGGCGGCGATCAGCTCGTTGAGGCGGTCGAGCGAGGCGGTGGTGGCGAGCAGCAGCGGGAAGCCGTCGGCCATCGAGACGCTGTCGCCGGGCTGCCCGTACTCGGGGTCGACCGGCCGGGCCCGCGGGTCGTCCAGGTGCACCAGGCGGTAGTCGCCGAGGTGCTCGGCGATCCACTGGTGCGCTTTCTCGGCGGCCCCGGCGGCGCGGAAGCGGGTGCCCCAGACCTCGACCTCGGCGAGCGGGTCGCCGGTCGCGACGGTGGGGGCCGGGACCTCGATCCGGGAGCCGTCGGGGGCGGTCAGGGCGAGGGTGCCGTCGGGCAGCAGTCCGGCCCGGATCTGCCCGAGGGCCGGGTTCTCACGCTGGCTGACGAAGCGTCCGGTCGGGTCGGCGAGCATCCAGCGGCGGTCTCCGGCCAGGCCCCAGGGCTGGACCACGGCGTCGTCCGGGCTCAGGCGGTACATGGACTTGACGGGGTAGACGTGGAGTCCGGTGAGCTGCATTCCCCCATCCTGCCAGCCCGGTCCCGGCCCGCACGAAGGGCCCGGTACGCGCACGGACCGCCCGGGACGCCGTGGGGGCGTTCCGGGCGGTCCGTGGATGACCCGTTTCTCCGTTCGCCCGGCGTACGGGGGGCGCCGGGTGGTGCTCAGGTGGTGCGGGTGCTGGCCGCGTGGGGGCCGGCCTCGGTGTGGCGGTGGTTCAGTAGCCCTGGCCCTGCGACTGGTAGCCGCCGTTGCCCTGGCCCGCCGCGTTGAAGGAGCCGTGACCGGGCTCGCCGTACGGGCCGGGCCGCTGCGGCTGCATCGGGCGGACCGGCGCGACCGGCGCCATGGCCGGGCGCAGCTGGGCGCCGCCGGGGGACTGGTCGCCGGCCTGGCCGGGGAAGCCGGGGCCGCCGGCGGTCGGGCCGCCGAAGGACTGCGGGCCGCCGAAGCCCTGCGGACCGGTGGCCTGGCCCTGGCCGAAACCGCCCGGGTTGCCGGCCGGCTGCGCGCCGAAGGTCTGCGGGCCGCCCTGGGCGCCGATGAAGGTGTTCTGGCCGCCGAAGCTCTGGCCGCCGGTCGGCTGGTAGCCGCCGCTGGCGGTCTGGGTGAAGCCGGGGGTGCCGGCCTGGGGCCGCTGGTACGGCTGGGGGGCGCCGTAACCGGGGACCGGAGGCTGCGGGGCGGCGTACGCCGGCGCGGGCTGCGCGGGGATGTACGCCGTGGCGGGGCCGGCGGACGGGCCGCTGCTCGGGCCGGGGCCCAGGGCGAGGCGGGCGGGCGGCAGCGCGGGGAGGTTGCTGCCGGCACTTTCGTACCCGTTGCCGTAGCGGTTCTCGTAGGACTGGCCGAGGCCGGATCCGTAACCGGACGACAGGGCCGGCGGCAGGGCGGCCGGCACGTTGATGGGCGCGATCTGGGGGACGCCGCGCTCAGCCACGAGGCTGTCGTAGATCGGCGTGCCGGAGGAGAAGGACGGAGAGGGGTAGCCGACTCCGTCGTAGGAGCGGGGCGAGGTCATGGGGCATACGGTAAGCCCACAACGAGTCTGCTGAGGAGAGCGGGAGGGGGAGCAGTTCGACTGTTTACACAGTCTTCGCTCGCACAAAAGTTTCGAAAGTAGGAAAGGCGGACATTCCGGAGTCCGGTTCCGGACAACCTTGGCGGCCCGTCAGTGATCGAACAGGGCGCGGACGGAGGCCTCGGAAGGGCATGTGGTGACTGGCCGGTACACGGTCAGGGGTCCGGTGGAGAAACTTCTTCCGTCGACGGCGTGCGCCGGAGCGTTCGAGCCCCCGCCGAGGATGCGACGGGGGCTCGTGAATGTTTGGGGAATAAAGTTCCCGTCAGCTCGCCGGGCGCCCGGTCCGGGCCGCGACCTGCGTCGTCGCCCTGCACCGCCGACCCGCGTCGCCCCTGGTCGTCGACGCCCACCGCCGTCCGGCACCGAGGATTCAGTGCGCCTGCAGTGCCTGGGTCTGCGCGGGCACGGCCGGCTTGCCGACCTCGGAGGTGCAGAACGAGCACCGGGTCGCGGCAGCCGGGATGGAGCTCAGGCACTCGGGGCAGTCCACCTTCGCGGCCGGCTCGGGCGTGGCCGATTCGAAGCGCCGCTGGAGCCTGCCGACCGGCAGCACCACGACGAAGTAGAGGACGGCGGCGGTCAGCACGAAGCCGATGAGCGCGTTGACGAAGACGCCGTACGGGAACCGGGTGCCGGCCACGTCGAAGGTCTTCTGGGTGAAGTCGCCGACGGCGCCGGAGGCGACCCCGACCAGCGGCGTGAGGAAGGCGGTGACGAACCCGGTGACGACGGCGGTGAAGGCCGCGCCGATCACGATGCCGACCGCGAGGTCCACCACGTTTCCGCGCAGCAGGAAGCTGCGGAATCCCTTGAACACCGGGTGACTCCAAATCCTTACGGGGACGGGGGAGATGGGGCGGCGCGGCGGGCGCCGCCCCCGGCCGGACATCCTGCCGACCGGCCCGGGCCGAGGTCCAACCGCGTTCACCCGATCCGCGTAACCGCCTCGGCGCCCCGTGCCGACCGGCCGGGCGTGGCGGGGACGCTCCGCGTACCGGTCTTTCGGCGCTCGAACACCAGGCCCGGCTCCGGGGCCCAACTGGAAGTCCCGACCCGGCATTTGACGTGGGCATGTGCCGGTTCGGGGCGGCGGCTACCCGGCGCGACGGGGCGGACCGGAGCGCGGCAGGGGGCGAGGCGGGGCGCGCGGTGGTCGCAACCGGCGCACGACGGAGGCCCCGTGGCGCACATCGGGTGTACAAGTACGGGCGGATGGACCACCACCAGGTTGCGCGAAGGGGATGTACCGGGCGGAGCACTGTGCCAAGGTCGGTCCATGCCCGACCATTTGTCGGCCGATCCGGCCGGAAACCGTCCGCGTGTCCTGCACCTGATCAGTGACTCACGCCGTGGCGGCGCACAGAACTTCGCCCGTGACCTCCACCGGGAACTGAACCGTCGAGGCCAGTCCTCCGCGCTGTGCGCCCTCGCCCCGCACCCGGCCGTCCAGCCCGGCCCCGCCGACGCGGGCCCGGATTCCGCAGGCCAGGGCCCCGCGGCCCTGGGAGCGGCCGACTGCTCGGACGCCTCCGGTCTGCGCTCCGCCGCCGTACTCGGCCCCGGCCGTCTGCGCCCGAGTACGCTCCGGGCGCTGCGATCCGCCGCCCGCGCCGCCGACGTGGTGCTCGCCCACGGCTCGGACACCCTGGCCGCCTGCGCCCTCGCCCTCGCCGGGACCGGTACGCCCTTCGTCTACGTCTCGGTCGGCCACCCGCGCTACTGGACCGCCAACCGCCTGCGCCGGGTGCGCGGCGGCGCGCTGATGCACCGCGCGGCCGCCGTCACCACGCTCACCGACGAGGCGCGCGCCGTGCTGGAGGAGCAGTTCCGGCTGCCCGAGGGCAAGGTGCACGTGATCCCCAACTCCCGTGCCGCCGAGAGCTATCCGCCGGCCGACGGCCGGGACGACCGGCGTGCCGCGCGGCACGAGCTGGGCCTGCCCGCGGATGTGCTGCTGGTCGCCTGGATCGGGGCGATAGCTCCGGAGAAGCGGCTCGACCTCGCCCTCGACGTGCTCGACCGGCTGCCGGACGTCCGGCTCGCCATCGCCGGGGACGGCCCGCTGCGCGAGACACTGGCCCGCCATCCGGCCGCCGCCCGCGCCCACTTCCTCGGCCCGCTGCCCGACCCGGCCCCGCTCTACCGGGCCGCCGACGCGCTGCTGCTCACCAGCGACAGCGAGGGCGTTCCGGGCGCGCTGATCGAGGCGGCGCTGGCCGGGGTGCCCGCCGTGGCCACCGACGTCGGCTGGGTGCGCGAGGTGGTCCGGGACGGTGCCACCGGTGCGCTGGTCGCCCCCGGGGACCCGCTCGCCCTCGCCGAGGCGCTGGGCAAGGTGCTGGCGGTCAACCGGGCGGGCCTCGGCGCCGCGGCCCGGGCGCACGCGCTGGAGCACTTCGAGCTGGGCGCCGTCGTGGACGCCTGGCAGGGGCTCGTCGCCGAGGTGTGGACGGCGGGCGTGGAGGCCGCCCGCTGATCACATCGCTCCTGTAGGCCGCGCCGCCCCGCGGGTCGTTCGCCCGGTTCGCCCGGTGGTGTTCCCGGTCGCCCCGGGCCGTCCGTGTGGCCCGGTTGCGCCGTCCGGGTGAATCCGGTCCGCCGCGCCCGCGAGACCGGCCGGTAGCCAACCGCCATCAGCACACTGCCCGGTGTGAACTCGAAGACGCTGCTGCGCTCCACAGTCCTGCTCGCCGTCGCCGCGGGGATCGCCGTGTCCCCCGTACAGGCCGGCGCGATGACCCACCGAAACCCCGTCGAGGGCGTCCAGTTCGTCAAGCTCGACCATCCGCAACCGGTGTCCGAGAGCGCCCGTACGGAGGCGGTCGAGTTCTTCTGGTACGACTGCGTCCACTCCCAGGCGCTCGAACAGCCCTTGCAGTCCTGGGCCGGGAGGCACCGCGCCGATGTGACGCTGCGCCGCGTCCCGGCGATCTGGCCCGGCGGCGCGACCGAGGAGGTGCAGCGCGGCCACGCGCGCCTGTACTACACGCTGGAGCAGCTCGGCCAGGTCGACCGCCTCCAGGTCGACGTCTTCCGCGCCGTGCGCAACGACCGGGCCGACCTCACCACCGAGACGGGTGCGACCGGTTGGGCCGCTCGCCACGGCATCGACGCCCAGCGCTTCGGCGAGACGTACCGCTCCGCTGCGGTGCGGCAGTCGGTCGACGAGGCGGCCGCCGCCTTCACGCGCTACGGCATCGAGGAGCTGCCGACGGTCGTCGTCGAGGGCGAGTACCGCACCTCGCCGACCAAGGCGGGCGGGGTCGAGCAGATGCCCGGGGTGCTCGACTACCTGGTGCGGGAGGAGCAGGCGAAGGCCCACTGAAGCTTCGCGCCCGTGCCTACCCGCGCCGCGACCTGCCCCGGCCCGCTCAGACCCGCTCAGACCCGCTCAGACCCGGGAGTAGGTCCGGCCCTTCCACGCGGCACCCCGGCCGCGCCAGTGCTGCACCGCCGAGTCCACCGTCATCAGCAGGTACAGCCCCGCCGTGAACGGCAGCAGCAGCACGGCCGGGGCCGGCTGCCCGTAGTACCGGACCATCGGCAGGTAGGTGCCGGCCATCAGCGCCCATGCCGCCCCGCCCGAGACCGCCACCGCCGGCGACCCCGCCACCAGCCCGGCCACCATCGCCACCGGCGGCACCAGGTACACCAGCGCCAGCCCCAGCACCGTTCCGAGCAGCAGCAGCGGTGAGTGCCTGAGCTGGGCGTACGCACTGCGCGACACCATCCGCCACAGTTGCTCCAACCGCGGGTACGGGCGGACGCTGTCCACGCCGTCGGCGAGGCCCAGCCAGGTCCGGCCGCCGGTGGACTTCACGGCCCGGGCCAGCGACACGTCGTCGATCACCGCGCCGCGGATCGCGGCCACCCCGCCGGCCCGCTCCAGCGCGTCGCGCCGCACCAGCGAACAGCCGCCGGCCGCTGCCGCCGTACGGGCACCGGGGCGGTTGCTCCGGCGGAACGGGTACAGCTGGGCGAAGAAGTACACGAAGGCCGGCACGATCAGCCGCTCCCAGCCGGTCCTCACCCGCAGCCGGGCCATCTGCGACACCAGGTCCAGCCCGTTGCTCTCGGCGGCGGCCACCAGCTCGGCCAGCGAGTCCGGGCCGTGCGCGATGTCGGCGTCCGTCAGCAGCAGGTAGTCGGCGTCCGGACCGGCCAGCTCCACGCCGTGCCGCAGTGCCCACAGCTTGCCGGTCCAGCCCGGTGGCAGCGGGGGAGGGATGGTGACGGTCAGCTCCAGCCCGTCGATCGTCCGCAGCTCCGCCGCCAGCGCGCCCGTGCCGTCCGAGCTGTGGTCGTCCACCAGGATCACCCGGGCCCGTCCCGGGTACTTCTGGGCGAGCAGCGTCGGCAGGCTCACCGGGAGCACCGACGCCTCGTCCCGGGCCGGCACCACGATCGCGGCCTGCGGCCAGCGGACCGGCGGGCGGCGCGGCGGCAGCCGGACGTCGGTGCGCCAGAACAAGCCGTGGCAGCACGCCAGCCAGAGCCAGACCAGCAGGGAGAACGCGGCGATCCACAGCAGGACGGTCACCCCGGCAGTCTGCCGCAGAACCGGGCCCGGCGGGGGAATCGACTAAAGTCTTGACCTGTGAAGATCGCACTGATGGACTCCGGAATCGGTCTGCTGGCCGCCGCCGCCGCCCTTCGGAAGCTGCGCCCGGACGTGGATCTGGTGCTCTCTTCCAACCCGGCCTCGATGCCGTGGGGTCCGCGTACCCCCGAAGAGGTGACCGAACTGGCCCTCGGGTGCTGCCGGGCCGCCGCCGCGCTCGAACCCGACGCGCTGGTGATCGCCTGCAACACGGCCTCCGTCCACGCGCTCGCCACGCTGCGGGCCGAACTGGAGCCGGGGCTGCCCGTGATCGGTACCGTCCCGGCGATCAAGCCCGCCGCCGCACGGGGCGGCCGGGTCGCCATCTGGGCCACCCCGGCCACCACCGGGAGCGCCTACCAGCGCGGGCTCATCCGCGACTTCGGCGGCTCGGCGGAGGTCGTCGAGGTCGCCTGCCCGGGCCTCGCGGACGCGGTCGAACACGGTGACGACGAGGCCATCACGGCCGCCATCGCCGACGCCGCCTCCCGCACACCGGCCGGCACGGACACCATCGTGCTGGGCTGCACCCACTACGAACTCGTCGACGACCGCATCCGGGCCGCCGTCGCCCCGACCGCCTCTCCGGCGCTCACCCTGCTCGGCTCCGCCGACGCCGTCGCCGCCCAGGCCCTGCGCCGCGTCACCGACCCCAGCCGAACGGGCAACGGCACCCTCACCGTCCTCCACGCCGGCGCCCCCGCCCACCTCCCCGCGGCCGCCGCCCTCTACCCCCAGGGCAACTCCCTGGCCACCCTCATCGGCTGACGCCCCTCCCGAAGCCGACACCGCACAGGAAGTCGGCCGGCCCGACTTCTCGCGCGATGTGCCGCGGTGTGGCCGCCCCTGCGGCCTGCTCGGCCGTGAAGTTTCCATGCGCGTAGAGGTGTGGAGGGTCGAGCGGGTCGTCCGGCGGGGGCCGCCGTGTCGTGGTGGCCGCGTCGGGCCGGGCGGGGCGGTCTTGCGCGGAGTGTGGCTCTGGCTCGATCGCGCCGCACGGGAAGTCGGCCCGGCCGACTTCCCGTGCGACCGGGACCAGTCCCCCCGCTACGCGACGGCCTGGCGGCGCCAGCGTCGGTAGGCGGGTTCGAGGCCGGAGAGGATGGTGTCGAAACGGCGGGTACTGGTGGTGGAGTCGACCTGGAGGCGGCTGATCTGGAGGGGGTGGGAGGGGATCCGGGGGCCCAGGCGGTGGTCGGAGAGGAAGCCGAGGCGGTAGCCGAGCTCCTGGAGGACGGCTTCGGCCCGGACGTCGTGGCCGCCGTCCGGGTAGGCGAAGGCGATCGGGGGTTCACCCAGCCAGCGGGTGAGGGCCTCGTGGGCGCCGGTGATCTCGGCGCGCACGGTGTCGTCGTCGCAGCGCCCGAGGCACGGGTGCCCCTGGGTGTGGTTGCCGATGGCGACGCCCCCGTCCCGCAGGGCGAGCAGGTCGGCCGGAGTGAGCTGTTCCTGGCGGGGCGGCCGGCGGTCGGCGCTGACCCGCAGCTCGTGCAGGCTGCGCCGGCGGTCCGGGTCCGGCATGGCCTTGAGCCGGTGGAGCAGCTGGGACGGGTGCCCGCAGTCGAGCGAGCGGGCCCGGCCCCCGTGCCGGGCGAGGAAGTCGGCCTCGTGCCACCAGAACGGCCGCTCGGTGCCGATGAGCTCCGAGATGACGAACGCGGTGGCCGGAATGCCCCGGGCGTCGAGCGCCGGCAGGGCGTGGGTCAGCACGCTCCGGTCGGCGTCGTCGAAGGTGACCAGGACGCTCCGGGGCGGCAGCGGCCGCCGTTCGGCCACGGCCCGGAGGACCGCGTCGAGCGAGACGGGCGTGGCGAGCCGTTGCAGCCGGTCGAGCTGGGCGCCGAACGAGTGGTGGTCGGTCACCCCGTGGTACGCGAGCACGGCGAGCCGCTGGGCCGCCCGGGCCCGGAACAGCGGCTGGACGGGGGCGAACCGCAGCCATTCGCCCCGAGCGTCCTGCTGTTCCGTTTCGACGGCTGCCCGGTGACGGCCCCCGCCGTACCAGTTCAGGCCGTCCCGGTGTCCGCCGGGCGGGCCGCCCGTCGGCCGGCCGATGCCGTGCAGCCGGTCGACGAGCCGGTCGACGTCCTGCCGGTCCACCGGCCATCCGGTGGGCGGCGGCAGCGCGCGCATGCCGGGCACCGGCCGGGCGCGAGCCGTGGAGATGGATGTACTGGACTGGGATTGCGGCACGGTTCCCCCTCGTTCGCCGAGCGGCGTGGCGGTACCGCCGGAGGACGGAGCCCGGCCTCCGACTCCAGGGGTGGAGGCTCCGCCCCTGGATATTCCTGTTCTCGGTGGGGGGTTCACACCCGTCCCTCGAACGGCTCCTGGATCACTCAATGCCATTGAGACCGTTGCACTCAGTGGATGGTTGTACCGGGGGGACGAGGATTTTTCGTGGACTGATTGTGGAGCCGGAATGCTCGTGTGGACGCCTCGGACACACATCGGGCCGGCGCCGGAGAGCGCTCTGACCAGCCAGGACCGGCCGATCGCACGGCGTGTTCGAACCTTCACTCCCTGCGGGCTGCCGCCCGTGTCGCACCGGGGTACCTTGGGCTCATGGCAGATGCGGACCGTGACCCCTTCCACCTCCACGGGGCCTCCCGGATGGCTCGCGCGTGCAGCGGTGGGGCCCTGGTCACCCACCAGCTCCCGCTGACCGTGGTGGGCCTGGCCTGCCTGGCGCTCGGCATCGTCGTGGCCGTGTTCGTGCCGGACAGCGACGGTCCGGCCTGGGCGATGGCGGTGGCCGGCTGCCTGGCCGCCGGCGTCCTGCTGCTCGGCCGGATCGCCTTCGGCGTGTTCCGCGACCGGCGCCGCGCGGCGCTCTGACGGCGACGGCATCCGGCCACGCGCGGACTTCGCAGAGGGATCCCACGCCTTGGTCGCGCACGCGGCCCCCGTACGGGCACCGCATCCGTACCGGCAGGGCCGACCGCGCGGAACGCGGGTGCGGGCCGTGCGGAACGCGGGTTCCGGCGGAACGCCCGCCCCCACCCGTTGCGTCGATCGTCCTCGGCATTCCGAAACGGCCGATCGAGCGAAATTGGTCAGACCGACTGAATATCGTACAGTCCGACAATCACACGCCCGCTTCTTTCACCATTCCGGGACGAGGGCTTCATCCCGCCCCTACTGTGAATGCGTTCTTCCGGCTCGAATCGCCGCGGAGGTGGAGCGATGGGCGGCAGACCGGATCGTGCCGTGGCCGCCTCATGAGACGCGGTGGCGACCTCGCCGTCGCCGCCCTGGCCGCGATCGTCGCAGTGCCGCTGGCCCTGCTGATCGCGCTCCTGCTCCGCTGCACCACCGGCGGCCCGGTCCTCCAGCGGCTGACCCGGACCGGCCGGTACGGCCGCGAGTTCCAGATCCTCCGCTTCCGAACCGGCGACGGTGGCCGGTTCGCCGCCCTGCTGCGCCGCACCGGCCTGGACGAGCTGCCGCGCCTGTGGAACGTGGCACGCGGCGAGATGGGGGTGATCGGGCCCCGGCCGGCCAGCCCCGACCAGGCGGTGCGCTACTCCCGCCGCGAGCGCGGCCGGCTCGCGGTGCGGCCCGGCCTCACCGGCTGGGCCCAGCTGCACGCCCTGAGCCGCGGCCGGAACCCGCGCCCGCTGAGCCGTCCCGAATGGGCCGAGCTCGACCTCTGGTACGTCGAGCACCGTTCGCTCCGGCTCGACCTGCGGATCCTCGGGCTCACGGTGCTCGCCGCACTGCCCGGACCCGACGCCCGCCGGACGCACCGGGTCGGCCCGCAGCCGCCCCGGTAGGCTGCGGCCCATGGCCATTCCCCCCTTCCTCGCCGAACTCCGCGCCGTCGTGGGCACCCGTCCGCTCTGGCTGAGCGCCGTCGTCGCCGTCGTACTGGACGACGGCGGCCGGGTGCTGCTCGCCCGCCGGAGCGACGACGGCCGGTGGGCGCCGGTCGGCGGCATCCTCGACCCCGGTGAGCAGCCCGCCGACGGTGTGGTGCGCGAGTGCGAGGAGGAGACCGGGGTGGTGGTCGTGCCCGAGCTGCTCGCTTCCGTCACGGTCTCGCCGCAGGTCACGTACCCGAACGGGGATGTGACGCAGTACCTGGTGCTGACCTTCCGCTGCCGCGCGGTCGGCGGCGAGGCCCGGGTGAACGACGACGAGTCGCTGGAGGTCGGCTGGTTCGGGCTGGACGAGCTGCCGCCGATGATCGACACCGAGCTCGAACGGTTGCGCCACGCGCTGGAGTGCGAGGGCCCGGCGGTCTTCACCTGGGAGGGCAAGGAGCGCCGCTGAGCCCTCCCGGCGCGCCCACCGCGCCACGCGCCCCCCCGCCCGGCAGGCCCCCGCCCGGCAGGCCTCTGCGCGTCAGGCCCCCGGCCCAGGAGGCTCCAGCGGCATCAGCCCTTGTCCTGCCGGTAGGCCTCCTCCGCCGCGTCCAGCACCGCCGCCAGGTCGCCGCCCGCCGTGGCGGTGGCGGTGGCGGCCACCGCCCCCTCGACGAACGGGGCGTTGGCGAACCGGACCGGGAACGGCAGGCCGTGCTCGTCCGCTTCGGACAGCAGCGCGTGGACGGTGGTGACCGCCCCGCCCAGGTCGGCGAGCAGCACCACGCCGTGGCCCTGGTCCACCTGGCGGGTCGCGGCGGCCACCAGGACGGCGCTGATGCCGGGCCCGTCCGGCGGGTCGCCGCCGGTCGCCGCGACCGGCGCGGGGGAGTCGGATCCGGTCAATGCGAGCGCGAGTGAGCGCACGGCGGTGGCCAGTTCCCGGCTGTGCGACACCAGGACGATCCCGACCCGTCCGTGCGGGGTGAGCCGGGCGGCGGTCGGCCGCGGCAACGGGGCGGGCGAGGGGGGCGTGCGGGGTGCCGGGGGGTGGGCCGAGGGGGCGTCGGAGATGGGGATGACGTCGGCGCGGGTGCCGTCCCGGCGGCTCATCGGCTGCTCCCTTGAGCGGATCGGCGACATGGGGTCGGTGGAACGGGGGTCGGTGGAACGGATCGACGGGCGGATCGTGCGGGCGGAACGGCCCGCAGTCCGGCCGCCCAGCGCCCCGGCGGGGCGGTCGGGCAGCGGGGCCGGCAGAGGCTCCCGGGCGCCCTGGCAGCACTCTGGCAGCCGCTCGCCGTCCCCGCCGGTCGGGACACGCCTCAACCCTTCCTCAGGGGGTCTCCGTCCCCGGCCGGAGGAGTCCTCGTCAACCCGCTGACCGGGCCCGGGCGGTGTGGCTAGGCTGGCCCCGGAACACCGTCGGGAGGAGATCGGTCAGTGGGATCCAACAGCGGGACGGACACGGAGGCCGCCGTGGCGCAGCCGGAGCTGGCGCGGAACGGCAAGCCCAAGGTGGACTTCACCGGGGCGGAGTGGCTGTGCAGCAGTCAGGGCGTCGGGGACGTGCAGATCGCCTTCGTGGACGGCTACATCGGGATGCGGGACGGCCGTCAGGAGGACGGTCCGGTCCTGGTCTTCACCCCGGCCGAGTGGCGGGCTTTCGTGCTCGGCGCCCGGGACGGCGAGTTCGACCTCACCTGAGGTCCGCCGGGGGCTCTCGCAGGGCCTCTCGTCGCGGAAGCGGGTCCCGGACGGAGGGGGCCCGCTTTCGCGGACGATCTTTCGAGTCCGAACATCACAACTGATGATCTATTGAGCGTGCCACGTCAGAATTTCTGTTGACTGTTAGACAAACGCAGCTCAGAGTATGAGCACAGGCAGACGCCGTGCCCACCGCCCCCACGCGGCCAGACACGGCGCCTGCTGTGCGGCCCGGCAAGCTGCCAGGCCATCCTCCCAGTCATCCCCTGCGCACCGGGGTGCGTCGGCCGGTCCCGGCCCCCACAAGGGGCCGGCAGTCGCCGGGAGGGTGGTGCCGAAGCCGAGAGCGACTCGACGGCGGCGCCGAACGCTCGGGACCCGCACGCCCCCACGCGGCGGCGTCCCGAGCAGATCCACGGGAGCGACGGGCCGGGGCCCCGCGGATCTGGCTTGTGGTGCATGGAACTGTTGGCTTGTGTGTTTGTGCTGTGTGCGACGACGAAGCTGGGTGCTCGGCAGTTCGGCACGACAAGTGCACAGTGAGGGAAACGCGTGTAGGGCCGCGTTTGCGACATGCCGTCCCCCCGGAGGGTGAAACCCAGAACGGCTGTCGTGCAGAACCGAACGTAGCCCGGACGGTTGCTCAGAGTCAACATTGGTCTCTGAGCGTCGATCTCCCGACCGCCCCCCGGCGGTGCCCCACCCACCTCGCGAACGCGGTGTGCCGGACACGTACGATGGTCCCATGTCTTTTCTCCGCCGTCGCTCCGGACAGCCCGCCGGCCCGGACTTCGACGTGCTCGCGATGGACCCGGGCGACTGGCCCGGTGACTTCGGTGCGGCCATGATGACCGGTCCGGACGGCTCCTGCCAGGGCATTTTCCTGCGCTACGACCTGTTCGGCGGCAGAGGCCCGGCGATGTTCATCGGCAACCTCCCCGAGGGTTCGCCCGCCCGGGAGACCGGCGACGAGGTGCCCTTCGAGGTGCGGCAGCTGCTCGCGGCGCTGGAGAACGACGAGCCGGTCGACTTCGTCTCGGCCGAGGACTTCCCGGTGATGCTCGGGGACGACCTGCTGATCGTGAAGAAGGTCAAGGTCAGCGAGGAACGCGTGTTCTGCGCCCAGTTCGGCCGCAGCGACGGCGTGCTGGTCACCATCGCCTCCTGGGACCGACCGATTTCGGACGACCTGTACCAGCTGCTCAAGCCGCTCCCGGCGGACATGTTCCAGCAGGGCTGATTCCGGCCGGGTGGACCGGCCCCGCCCGGAGGGGCGGGAGCCGCTCTGCCCGGGGTTCGGGCGCTGCTTGACGGTATCGATCAACGGTTCGTACAGTCGCGGACATGCCGTGCCGTCTTCCGCTGCTGACCCGTCGCAGGCATCTGGACCTGCGGCGCACCGCCAGCGCGGCGTGTCCGGGCCGCTGAGGGGGCATCCGCCCCCCGGCGGCGGGTGCCCGGCCGGATCCGGTCGGCGCCGACACCAGGGGGCGGGTCGTGAGCCGACCTCCGGGGCCGCCACTTCGTACCGCGCGCCCGTACGGCGTGCCGCCCGCATCCGTCGAGCCCACGCTGCCGCCCGGAGGCACCGCATCATGACGACCCGCGCCGCCAATCGTTCGACCGTCGACCGTCCGTCCGAGAGCCTCCCGCTCGACGGCCGCCCCGCCGGGGACCGCTCCGCCGGGAGCGCGTCCGCCAAGAAGGCCTCCACCGGGCGCCGTTCCCGGACCGTCCCGCCGCAGGCGAGTTCCGGCCATCCCGAATCCACCGGTTCGACATCCGCCGATTCCATCGATTCCACCGACTCCGTCAACTCCGTGAGCCCCGACCGCACCGCCATCGAGACCGCGCTGGCCGGGCTGCCCCGGGTGGTCGACCTGCTGGCCGCCCGCGCGGAGGAGCACGACCGCGACGCGACCTTCCCGTACCAGGGGATCGAGGCCGTCCACGAGGCCGGTCTGCTCACCCTCACCGTCTCCGAGCGGTACGGCGGCCCGGGTGGAACGCTCGCCGACATCGTTCGGGTGCTGTCCCAACTCGGCCGCGGGGACGCCTCGGTGGCCGTGGTCACCGCCTTCACCCTGCTCCGGCACGCCGAGCAGGCCCGCCGTGCCGACTGGCCCGCGGCCGGCTACCGGCGGCTGCTCACCGAATCCAGGCGCGGCCCGGCACTGGTCAACACGCTGCGGGCGGAGCCCGGCGCCGGGGCGGGCGAGCTGCCCGGGACGGTGGCCCGACAGGACGGCGACGGCTGGCTGTTGACGGGCCGGAAGACGTACTGCACCGGGGCCGAGGCGCTCGCCTGGATGGCGGTGACCGCCCGGACCGACGAGGAGGAGCCCCGGATCGGCACCTTCCTGGTCCGCGGCGAGAGCGAGGGCCTGGAGATCGACCCGACCTGGGACCAGCTCGGACTGCGGGCCAGCGCCAGCCACGACGTCGTGCTGGACCGGGTCCGGGTGCCGGCCGACCTCGCGCTCGGCCTGACGCCCGTCGGCCGGACGGCCCGTCAGGACGCCGACACCGCCGCCGAACTCTCCCTCGCCTGGCACGATCTGGCCCTCTCCGCCGTGGCGATCGGTGTCGCCCGGGCCGCCGAGGCCTGGCTGATCCGCTTCCTCGGCCAGCGCACCCCGGCCAACCTGACCGAGCCGCTCGGCACCCTGCCCCGCTACCGGACCGCCCTCGGCGAGATCGAGGCCCAGCTGATCGGTGCCGAGGAGCTGGTCGAGGGGCTGGCCCCCCGGGTGGACCGGGGGGATCCGGGGGCCGTCGCCCGGACCGGTCCGGCCCACCTGCTGGCCACCCGGGCCGCGACGGCCGTGGTCCAGCAGGCCGTCGCCCTCACCGGTAACCCGGGCCTGAGCCGGCGCCACCCGCTGGAGCGCTATCTGCGGGACGTGCTCAGCAGCCGGGTGCACCTGGCCCCCGAGGAGACCGTGCTGGAGGCCGCCGGCCGGGCCGCCCTGGGGCGGGGCGCCCGGCCGTAGTGCCGCGCGGCCGGACCGTCGGCGCGACCGCCGGCCAGACCCGCCGGCCGGACCGCCGACGCGACCGTCAGCGCGTTCCGACCGCGGCGCGGACGGCCCGGCGTGCGAGGGCCGCGTCGTCGTAGAGCCGGCGGATCATGATCCGCTGCTCCTCGCCGGCACCCGGCACGTCGTACAGCCGGATCTCGCGCATCAGCACCAGCACCAGGTTCACCAGGAAGGCGTCCCGGGCCAGGGTGCCGCCGCTCTGGGCGAGTTGGCTGATCTGACGACGCGCCGCGGTGTCCCCGGACAGGACGCTCCAGAGCACCGCCAGGTCGTAGCCGGGCAGGTACCAGCCGGCCTGCTCCCAGTCGACCAGCACCGGACCGGACGGCGCCAGCAGCATGTTGCTGAGCAGGGCGTCGCCGTGGCAGAGCTGGAGCGGGGTGCTGCCGAGGCCGTGCAGCAGACCGCGCAGGTCGCCGGCGTCCCGGTCGGTGAGCTGGCCCACCGAGTGGTAACGGGCGATCTCCACCTGGTAGTCCAGGCGCTGCTGGAAGACGTCGGTCGGCGGCCGCCACAGGTTCAGCGTGCGGACCGCGGTGAGCAGCGCCCGCACCTCGCCGGGGGTGGGCGCGTTGACCGGGTGGCGCTCACGGGCGGCCGGGCGCCCGGGGACGCGCTCCATGACCAGCACGCACCGGTCGTGGTCGGCCGCGACCAGCCGGGGCAGCCGCACCGGCGGGCGGTGCCGGACGAACGCCCGGTAGACCGCCACCTCGTGGTGGAAATCGGCCACCAGCTGCTCGAAGTACTCACTCCGCACCGCCTGCGGCGCCAGGCACTTGGCGACCACCGGAGCCCGTCCGATGGTGCCCGCCACCAGGATGTGGCGGCTGCCCTCACGCAGGACCTGGCGCGGGGTGAACGCGGGACATATCCGCGAGACGCCGGCGAGCGCGGCCCGGACCGCCGGAGTCTGGAGCGCGGAGGGATCGATCCGCTCCAGGCCGCCGCCGGGCTGGCCGGGCCTCCGGGCCCGCAGCACCTGGCCGTCGGCCTGTCGGGCCAGCGGCATCCGGCCGGCGCCGGGCAGGCCGGCCTCGGGGGCGCGCAGTCCCAGCGCGGTGCGGCCGGCGGGGCCGAGCGCGGTACGGCCGGTCGGGACGACCCGGGTGTCCGTGGCCCGGCCCTCGGCGCCGCGCGGGGCCGTCGGCCGCACCGCCGGGGGCACCGGCTTGGGGCCCGGGCGGCCGGTGGCTGCGGTGGGGGGGCGCAGCGCGGGGCGGCTCGCGGTGGGCGTGGGGGTCGTCGCTGAGGAGTACATGGGCTGAGGGTGGTCCCTTCCGGTCCGTCGGCGGGTGCTGCCCCGCGGGGGCGGGGGAGGGCCGGTGCCGTGTGCTTCCTGGCGTGACGGCGGCCCTGCGGGTGGTGCGGTACGGCTCGTGGTGCGGTGCGGCTCGTGGTGCGGTGCGGCTCGTGGTGCTGCGGGTGGTGGTGCGGTCCGGTGGGTGGTGCGCGGGCGCCGGGCGCGGACGCGGGGTCAGGAACCCCTGTTCGACGGTGCTCCGGCCGTCCGCATCCTGGGGAACGCGGTCGGCCGGACTGCCGTGGCCGTGCCCGGCGCCCCCGCGCCACCCGGCCGCGCCACCCCCTCGGGTGAGGACCGGGAGCGCCCCGTGCCACCGTCGGGGGACAGCCCCGACGCTGGTGGGACGCCGCCCGACCCGGGGGCGAGGTGGCGCACCCCTACAACACACCCGTCGGGCACTGGCTTAGTAGTCTGGCGGGCCCTGGCGAACGGTGGCGAATGCTCGCCCGGCGCTTGCCGGAGCCTCTAGCCTCGGATCAGCCGAGGAACCTGGGGGCTTCGTTGAGCAGGGAACCCAACACCCGACTGGCCGACCTGTTCGTCCTGACCGGATGGTCGAAGGGCGAGCTGGCGCGGCTGGTCAACCGTCGGGGTGCCGCGCTGGGGCAGCAGCAGCTGTCCACCGACACGTCGAGGGTACGGCGTTGGATCGAGCAGGGGGAGATCCCGCGCGATCCGGTGCCGAGGGTGCTGGCGGCCGTGTTCACGGAGCGGCTCGGCCGTGTCGTCACCACTGAGGACCTCGGTCTGGAACGACACCGGCCCACCAGGTCCGGAGCGGACGCGTCCGCGGCAGTGCCATGGTCGCCGGATCGAACAGCCGCGGTCCTCACCGAGTTCACGGGAATGGACCTCATGCTGAACCGACGTGGATTGGTGGGCGCCGGAGCCGCGCTCACGGCCGGGGCGGTCATCGCCGACTCGCTGAAGGGCTGGCTGGGCGGGGACGCGGTCGCGTACGCGGCCTCCGTCCCGGGGCCACGACAGGTGGTCGCCGGGAGCGGCCTGCACCCGGCGGTGGACGTGTACGACGCGGGCCCGGTCGGGTCCGGGGAAGTGGAGTCGCTGGAGCACTCGGTGGAGGTGTTCAGAGCCTGGGACGCGGCCCGCGGCGGGGGCCTGCAGCGGAAGGCGGTGGTCGGTCAGCTGAACGAGGTCGGCGGCCTGTTGACGCACCGCCACGCGCCGGCGGTGGAGCGGCGGCTGTGGCTGGTCGCGGCGAACCTGGCGGTGCTGGCGGGCTGGATGTCGCACGACGTGGGCCTGGAGCCCACCGCCCAGAGGTACTTCATGATCGCGGCCGACGCGGCCAAGGAGGCCGGCGACCGGCCGAGAGCCGGCGAGGCGATCTCCCGGGCGGCGCGGCAGATGGTGCACCTGGGCCGGGCCGACGACGCGCTCGACCTGATGGCGGCGGCCAAGGCGACCGGGGGACGGCCGATGCCCAGAACGCGCGCCATGCTCAACACCGTCGAGGCGTGGGCGCACGCCTCGGTCGGGCACTCCGAGGACACCTACCGGCTGCTCGGGGAGGCCGAGGACCTGTTCGCGGAGGACTCGTCGGAGCCGCCGCCGTCCTGGATGCAGGTGTTCGACGAGGCCGAACTGCGCGGCATGCAGGCCCTGGTGCTGCGCACGCTGGCCGAGCACGACCCGCGGGCGGCCGCCCGGTCCCGCGGACACGCGGAGCGGGTGATCACCTTGCGGGAGGGGACGGGGCAGCTGCGCTCCGCGCTGTTCGACCGGATCACCCTGGCCTCGGTGCACCTGATGACCGGCGAACCGGACGCGGCGCGGTTCCAGGCCAAGATGGTGATGAACCTGATCGGCCAGAACTCCTCGCACCGGACCTGGGACCGGCTGCGGGAGATGTACCGGCTGACCGCGCAGTACCGGGGGCTGCCGGCGGTGGACGAACTGCGGGAGGAACTGGGCCTGGCGCTGCGGGCGGCGGACGCGAAGAACCGACCGCGGCTGGCCTGACCGGGGCCGGCCTGACCGGGGCCGGCCTGACCGCGGCCGGCCTGGCCGGGGCCGGGGCCGGTGGGGCTCTGGGGCGGAGGGGGTGTTCCGGCCCGTACGGGCCGTCGGCCCGACAGACCGGTGCTCAGGCCGACGGAGCCGGGCGGAGCAGCATGCGCAGCGCGGTGACCGTGCCGTCCGGGCCGAGGACGGGTTCGCCCGCGCAGTCGACGCCGTCGTGCCGCCCGTCGGGCCGGCGGACCCGCAGGACGCCGGCGGCGGGGCGGCCGTGCACCAGGGCGTCGGTCATCATCCGCCGCAGCAGCGGCCGGTCCGCCTCGGGGAGGCGGTCGGGCAGCCGGTCGAGGCCGAGCGGGCCGTGGCGCGGGTCGCACCCGAGGAGGAGGTAGGCCTCGGGGCTCCAGCGGACGCCGTCGGTCAGCAGGTCCCATTCGGCCGAGCCGGTCAGGCCGTCGTCGGTCCCGTGGTGGCCGCCGCCGTCGCCGAGGTAGCGGCCGGACGGCTCCTGCGTGGTGCCGTCCACTCTGCCGTCCGTTCCGTTGTCGGCGTCGCCCGCGCCCTCGCCGCCGCCCGCTCCGTGGGGAGCGCAGCCGCGCGCGGCGGTTCCCGCGCTGCTCCCGCCCGCCCTGGCGCCGTCCACGACGGCTTCCGGCGGGCGGGTGGCACCTAAGGGCATGGTCATGGCGGGCCCATCGCTCGGGTGCGGCCCGCGGGTCTGCGGGTCGTTCGGACAGTGAGAAGACTGTCGCACAGCGTCGTCACCCCTGCGGGTGATTTGGACAGAACGCAGGCAAAGTTCCCCTGGCATATGCCACTGTGGCCGGACCCCTCGTCGCCCTGTGGGCGGACGGGGTCCCGAAGCGGTAACCTTCGGTGATTCCGGCGCCCGGGCGCCCACCGCAGTACCGACCAGTGACCCCGGCGACGGAAATCCCGTTGCCACTCCGACCGCCGCAACGGATGCTGACCTCATGTTCGAGCCAGTGATAGCACCCAGTGCCAGCCTCCTAGGCCTCCTTCAGCGAGGCCGGGGTGACGGGCAGCTCCATGCGCTGGCCGCCGACCGTGCCGAGGCCATCGCCGCGCTGGAGGAGTGCGTCACCAGGGATCCGCGAGCCGACTGGCAGGTCGAGAGCCGCTCCCTCTACTACGCGCGCATCTACATGGAGCTCGAAGCCCCCCTCGACGGCATCGAGGACCACCTCCACTCCGCCGAGGACCTGGTCACCGACGACGAGAGCCGCACCGGTCTCGCCCTTTCCGTCCTGGGCCACCTCGCGGCGTACGGCCGGCGCGACGCGCTGCTGGTGCTGCGCGAGTACGCCGCCACCGGTGCCAACTGGTCCTGGGCCCTCGACGAGCTCGCCCTGCGCGACGACGACCGGGGCCTGCTGCTGCTCGGCACCGCGGTGCTGGACCACTTCGCGCCCGGTCCCGAGGGCGACGCCGAACTGCGGGAGTTCATCCGCAACGCGTACGAGCCCAGGCCCTGGCGGCTGTGGGCCGCCTACCACCCCAGAGTGGCCGCGGCCAGCGAACAGTCACCCTTCGACCTGTGGCAACGCCAGATCAACCGCAGCGGCGTCACCCCCGGCTGGTCCACCGGCGACGTGCTGGCCTGGGCCGACCAGGGCGAGCTCGGCGGTCACGGCGTCGGCGCCTTCCTCGGCCGGCCCGACGCCCGCCCGGAGCCCGCCCGCGGCTCCGAATCGCCGTCCGGCCCCGACGCGGTGGACCGCCGCGCGGCCGCGGCCGCCCGCTGCCTGACCGCCGTGGTCCGGCCGGAGGACCGCCCGCTGCTGCTGGAAGCGGCGCGCGACGGCCTGCCCGGCGCCCGTCGGGCCGCCCTGCGCTATCTGGTCGACCAGCGCGACCCGGCCGCCGTCGAACTGATCGAGGCGGCCGCCGCGGACGTGGACGACCGGATGGTCCGTGCCGCCCTGGAGATGCTCGGCCGGATGCGCGGCCCCGAGGTGCTGGTGCACGCCCGCCGCTGGGCCGACCCGGCCACCGGCGGCGCCGACAGCGCGCTCGGCGAGGCCGCCGTGCAGCTGCTCGCCGATGCGGGAGAGCCGGCCGACGGCCCGCTGGTGGTGGCCGGGCTGCGCCGCTGGGTCTCCGTGCGCGGGGTCAGCGGTACGGGGCTGGGGCCGCTGGTGGACGGTGCGGGGCGGCTGACCGCCGCCGACGCCGTACCGGTCCTGCGTCACATCTACGGTGAGGCCGCCTGCTCCGACCTGCGCGGACGCGCCGCCCGGGCGCTCGCCGTGACCGACGTGCACTTTCCCGAGGGGCCCGCCGTCGAGTGCCTCTGGGACTGCGAGGAGTCCACGCGTGAGCTCGCCGCGCGCCACGTCGCCACCACGGGCGACGCGCGTGTGCTGGAGCGGTTGCGCAGGCTCGCCGCCGACCCGGCCGAGGAGGCCGAGGTCCATGCCGCCGTGCGCGGCCGACTGACCGCCGCCCGGGAGATCGGGCGTTAGGTCCACGACGTTCAGTGGGCCGGGACACCGTGTCGGTGTCCCGGCCCACTCGTTTTCCTCCGGTCCACTTCCGAGGGCCCGGTGCGGAGGCCCGGCTCGAAGTGAAACCCGGTTCTACTTCACCGCGCCCGCGTCCGGAGCCAGGACGCCGCCGACGACCAGTCCGACGATCAGAACGCCGAGCAGTACCCGGTAGACCACGAACGGCAGGAAGCTGTTGTTCGAGATGTACTTCAGGAACCAGGCGATCGCCGCGTAGCCGACCACGAAGGCGATCACGGTGGCCAGGATGGTCGGCCCCCAGGCCGGCGCCGGGCCCTCGCCGATCTTGAACAGCTCCAGCGCCCCCGAGGCGAGCACCGCCGGGATGGCGAGCAGGAACGAGTAGCGGGCCGCCGCCTCCCGGCTGTAGCCGAGCAGCAGGCCCGCGCTGATCGTGCCGCCTGAGCGGGACACGCCGGGGATCAGCGCCAGCGCCTGGGCGAAGCCGTAGATGCCCGCGTGCGGCAGCGTGAGGTCGGTGATCGGACGGGCGTGCCGGACGGCCCGGGTGCGGTCGGCGAAGGCCAGGACCAGGCCGAAGACGATCAGCGTGGTGCCGATGATCCGCAGGTCGCGCAGGTGGGTCTCGATGGTGTCCTGGAACAGCTTGCCCAGGATGCCGATCGGCAGGGTGCCGATGATCACGAACCAGCCCATCCGCGCGTCCGGGTTCGAGCGCAGGGCCGGTCGGAACAGGGACAGCGCCCAGGTCCTGATGATCGAGACGATCTCCCGGCGGAAGTAGATCAGCACCGCCGTCTCGGTGCCGAGCTGGGTGACGGCCGTGAAGGCCGCACCCGGGTCGTCCCAGCCGAGCAGGGCGGAGAAGACCCGCAGGTGGGCGCTGGAGGAGATCGGCAGGAACTCGGTGAGCCCCTGGATCAGGCCGAGGACGGCCCCGTGGAACCAGTCGATCACCGGGCACCCGCCGGCGATATCCGTCGGGTGGGGGACAGGGGCGGCATGGGCGGGTCCTTGCGGGTCGGAAGGGCGTGCGGAACCACCGCGGCCCGCGCGGCCCGTGGGCCGCGCGCGAGCCCGGCGCGCGGCTGATGGTACGGGGTGAAGGTGACAGTTCTTTGTTCACCCTTTGTCCGGCCTTTGCGCACAGGGCCCCCGCCGGTCCGCGACCGGCTCCGGCGGCAGTCCGCGACCGCTCCGGGACCGGGCCCGCCACCGCTCCGCGACCGCTCCGGAAGCGGCTCCGGCGGCGGTCCCGGAGCGCGGGTCCTAGAGCACCGGCCGGGCCCGGACCCAGGTGCGGTCCGCGGTCAGGTAGCGCTCGACCACCAGGTCGGCCTCCGCGAGCGCCCGCTCGAACGCGTCGGTGCTGAGCGGGCGGGACAGGAAGGTCTGGGTCCAGGTGCCGTCCGGGAAGACGTACTCGCAGTGGACGGAGTTGACGCCGTCACCGACCGGTGTGGCCGAGACCAGCCGGGACCACGCGCCCGGGCCGATCGACCTCTCCCGCGGGACGTCGCGGTGCCAGTTCTCGCCCTCGCGCTGCACCAGTACGCAGCCGTCCTCGCTGACGTGCCGACGGCAGGTCTCCAGCAGGCCCCGGCGAACGGCCGGGTCGCCGGCGTGCACCAGGAAGGAGGCGAGCACGACGACGTCGAACCGCTCGCCGAGGTCCAGCTCCTCGATCGGGCCGCACACCGTGCGGACATCGGCGCGGACCCGGGCCAGCATCTCGGCGGACTCGTCCACGGCCGTCAGGGTGAAGCCGCGTTCGGTCAGCGGGTGCGTCATCCGGCCGACGCCGCAGCCGAGTTCGAGGATGCGCGCGCCGGGTGGCACCGCGGCCTCGATCACGTCCGGGGCGTCGCCCACCGGAAGGCGGCTCCACACCTCGACGGCGCAGCCGTCCGGGGTGATCGCGCCCTCGCCCGTTCCGTCGTAACCCTCGCGTCGTTCGGCTGTCATGCCGTTCATCCGAACACGGACGAGTGTGCGGGGGAAGAGGGCGGCCCCGAAGTGCCGGATCGCGTCGTGCGGCGCCGGGGTGCGGACGGGGGCGGGGGCTGCGGACGGGCCGGGGGCGGCCTACCGCGGGCCGGACCTGCCCGACGATCTCACGGCGCCGCGCGTGATCGCCGAACTCCTGCCGGAGTTGACGCGAGGTCATGCACTGCCCGGCCCACTGGGCCGGTGCTGGAGCCGGACCGGGAGGAAGCGGCGGCCGGGCCGTCGGCCCGGGTGCCGCAGCACACCGCCCGGTCGGCCGAGGAGGGCGGGCGGCGCTCGATCCGGCCCGACACGCTGTCGCCAGACTGCTGTTGGGGCGTCGATCGGTCGGCCGCTCAGCGCTCCCGCAGCGGTACGAAGCGCACCGGAGTCCCCGGCCGGGCCTGTGCGGCGGCCGCCAGGTCGGCGGCCGGCACGACGCCGATCACCGGGTAGCCGCCGGTGGTCGGATGGTCGGCCAGGAACACCACCGGCTGCCCGTCCGGCGGGATCTGCACCGCACCCACCACCATGCCCTCGCTGGGCAGTTCGCCGTCGCGGGCGCGTTCGACCGGCGGGCCCTCGGTGCGCAGCCCGACCCGGTTTCCGGTCGGGGAGACCAGGTACCGGTCGCGGCCGAGCCGGGCCACCGCCTCCGGAGTGAACCAGTCCGCGCGCGGCCCGAGCCGCAGCCGCAGCACCAGCTCGGCCGGGGGAGCGGGCAGCGGCACCAGCTCGGGACGGTCCCGGGGCGGCGGCGGGGCGCCGACCGGCAGCCGGTCCCCGACGGTCAGCGGGGCCGGGCCGAGCCCGGCGAGCAGGTCGGCCGAGCGGCTGCCGAGCACCGGCGGGACGGCGATCCCGCCCGCCACCGCCAGGTAGCCGCGCACTCCGGCCGTCGCCGCCCCCACCTCGACCACCGCCCCGTCCGGGACCAGGACCGGTGCGCCCCAGGCGGCTGCCCGTCCGTCCACCCGTACGGGCGAGGGCGCCCCGGTGACGGCGACCAGCACCGGTCCGACGGCCCGCAGCGCGACCCCGCCGAGCGTGGTCTCCAGCCCGGCGGCGCCGGGTTCGTTGCCGACCAGCCGGTTGGCGGCCCGCAGGGCCGGCTCGTCCAGCGCCCCGGCCCGGGGCACCCCGAGGTGTGCGACCCCGCGCCGCCCGAGGTCCTGGACCGTGGTCAGCGGCCCCGGCCGGACCACCACGAGTTCACTCAACTCCGCCTCCCCTCAGGCCCGTTCCGTCGTGAAACGGACCCGGGTGCCCGGCGCGAGCAGGGCCGGGGGCTCGCGGCGGTCGTCCCAGAGGATGAGCGCCGTGCGGCCGAGCAGCTGCCAGCCGCCGGGGGAGGGGTGCGGGTAGACGCCGGTGTACGGGCCGGCCAGGGCGACCGAGCCGGTCGGGACGGAGCTGCGCGGGGTGGCCCGGCGCGGCACCTCGTACCGGGACGGGAGGCCGGTGAGGTAGCCGAAGCCGGGGGCGAAGCCGCAGAAGGCGACGACGTACTCGGGTTCGGTGTGGATCCGGACGGCGGCCTCCTCGGAGACCCCCCAGAGCGCGGCGACCTCGGCGAGGTCGGCGCCGTCGTACACGGTCGGGACCTCCACCAGCGGTCCGTGCGCCGCGCCGACCGCCGCCGGACGGGCGGTGCGCAGCAGCGCCGCCACCGCCTCGACGTCCGCGACGCCGTCCAGCAGCAGGGTGCGCGCGGCCGGTACCAGTTCCTCGAGGGCGCCCAGCGCGCCGGCCTCCCGGCGCTCGCTCAGCCAGCCGTACAGCGCCGCCACCTCGGCCGTCCCGGGCAGCTCGACCAGCAGTGCCCGCTCGCCGACCCGGCGAACCCGGCCGACCGTCACGTGAAGGCCTCCACCCGGACCCCGGCGGAGGCCAGGGCGCCGCGGATCCGCCAGGCGAGCTGGGCGGCGCCCGGGGTGTCGCCGTGGACGCACAGCGAACGGGCCGCGACGGCGATCCGGTCGCCGCCGACGGCCTCCACCGCGCCGTCCCGGGCGATGCCGACCGCGCGGGTGATCACCGACTCGGGGTCGTGGATCACCGCGTCCGGCTCGCGGCGCGGGACGAGGGTCGCGGCGCGGGTGTACGCGCGGTCGGCGAACGCCTCGGTGACCACCGGCAGGCCGACGCCCTCGGCCACCTCCAGCAGCAGCGAGCCCGGCAGGCCGAGCACGGGCAGCGGGCCGTCGCAGACCGCGCCGGCCCGCAGCACCCCGGCGACCACGGCCTCGGCCTGCTCGGCGTCACCGACCACCCGGTTGTAGAGGGCGCCGTGCGGCTTGACGTAGGAGACCTTGGAGCCGGCCGCGCGGGCGAACACCTGGAGGGCGCCGATCTGGTACGCGATCTCGTCGGCCAGCTCCTCCGGCGGCACGTCCATCGAGCGGCGGCCGAAACCGGCCAGGTCCCGGTAGGAGACCTGGGCGCCGATCCGGACACCGCGCTCGGCCGCCAGGGCACAGACCCGGCGCATCGTCGACGGGTCTCCGGCGTGGAACCCGCAGGCGACGTTGGCACTGGTCACCACGGACAGCAGCGCCTCGTCGTCGGTCAGCGTCCAGCGTCCGAACCCCTCGCCGAGGTCCGCATTGAGATCGATCACCGCATCGGTCACGCCCGTCCGCCTCCCAGCAGCTGTTGAGCCAGATGGTAGGGCCTGTGGATGAAGGCCGTTGCCCGAGACCCGGAGCCCCGCGGGCGCCGCGGCGTGTGCCCGGGCGCGTACGCCCCGGGGCGCCGCTGCCGGGGGTGGTGTCCGGGTAGGGGTCGGCGCGGTTCGGCGCGCGGGCGCCGGTTCCCGGAGCGCGCGCTCCAGCGGGTGCAGTGCCCGCAGCGCGATCAGCGGCGGCATCGCGCCGAAGACCCCGAACGACATGTCGATGAATCGCCACGGCACCGGGACCCCGCAGCGGTCCGCGGATCGGCGCGGGCGGGATGACGGCCCCGCGGGCGGGCACGGCCCGGCGGACCACCCGGATGGTGCGGACCGGGTCCTTGAGCGGGCCCCGGAAGGCGGCGGCGATCACCAGGTGGGCGAAGGCCGGCCGGTCGGCGCCGTGGGCGAGGAATCGGTGCCGTGGGCGAGGAAGGGGTGGCGCTCGTCGGTCTCGACGAGGCCGGTGTGGACCCGTTCGATCGGGCCGGAACGCGCCGGTGCCCGGGCTCGCGAGGAACCCGGGCACCGATCGGGGTCGGCCGTAATGCCTGGTTATGCCGTGTAGGTGTACGTCACCGGTGCGCTGGTGCCGCCCGCCGTGGTGACGGTGAGGTCCACCGGGCCGGGCTGGGTGCCCGCCGGGGCCGTGGCCGAGCAGGCGGTCGGGCCGCAGGAGACGTGGGTGGCCGGCACCCCGCCGAACGCGACCGTCCCGTACGTCAGGTTGCTGCCGAACACGTACACCAGGGTGCCGCCGGCGGCCGGGCCGGAGGTGGGGGAGAGGCTGGTGACCACCGGAGCGGCCGGGGTCGGCGGGGTGCCGGTGTAGTCGAAGGCGGCCGGCGCCGCGGCCGTGCCGCCGGGCGTCACCACGCTGACCGGGGCGCTGCCCGAGCCCGCGGGGGTGGTCACCGTGCAGGCGGTGTCGGTGCAGCGGCCGGGGGCCGGGACGCCGCCGACCAGCACCATGCCGTTGGTCAGGTTGCTGCCGCTGACGGTCACCGCGGTGCCGCCCGCGGCCGGGCCGGTGGTGGTGTCGAGGCCGGTGGCGGCCGGTGCGGCCTGCACGGTCGCGGGCAGGCGGCTCTGGCTGCCGAGGTCGTAGCCGGCGATGTGCCCGGTGGGGTCGGTGTCGTTCGGGTTGGAGATCGTGGCGGTGATCGCGCCGACGATCGGCACCCCGGGCGTGGTGGCCAGGTTGAGCTTCATGAAGTTGTAGCTCCCGACCGCCCGGGTGGCGGTGAACACGGCCTCCAGGTGGCGGTGGTCGGGGGAGAGGGCCGTGGTGAAGGTGTAGTCCGGCGGCGTGGGGAAGAACTGCACGCCCTCGGTGGTGACGCCGGGCGGCAGGTCGAGGGTGATGTGGGTCGGCCCGGTCAGGTCCGTGGTGCCGGACACGGTCCAGCCGACCGACATGTTGCCGGTGGTGAAGAAGCCGCCGGGGTAGTTCCCGCCCTGTGACACGGTCACGTGCTGGGCGGAGGCCGACGGGGTGCCGGCGGTGGTGGCGGAGGCGGTCGCACCGGTGGCAAGGACGGCGCCGGTGGCGAGGGTGGTCACGGACAGCGTGGCGGCGAGGCCCGCTTTGGCCAGTCGAGTGAGCATAGGTCGATCATCACCGAATGAACGCGCAGCCCTCACGGTTTTCTCGAATGTGAGTTCGGGAATGGCGGAATATTGTCGAAACCGCGTTCCGAACCGGCCGTTCGCACCGCCGCCCAGCTGCCGCTCCGCCCGCCCGCAAGGTCCGTTTCGGTCGATGTCGGTGCGAACCTCTAATCTTGTCCCCCGTGACCGCAATCGCAGACCCGCCCACCGAGCCCGGCCTCCGCCCACCCGCCGGCCCGGCCGCCGCGCGCATCGCGCCCGGCCCCGCCGCCGACGAGGGCCTGGCCCGCCGGCTCAAGGCGCTGGCCTGCACCGCCCCGCTGCACGACCTCGACAACCGCAAGGTCAACCTGGCCGGCGAGTACGGCGGCTACGCGATGGCCGAGGTCGGCCTCGCCGCGATCGACCTGGTCACCCTGCACATGGACTTCGACACCGGGGCCGACCGCGAGATAGTCCTCGCCCGGCTGCTGCCCCGGGTCGCCGCCCAGGCCCCCGGCCGCCCCGCCGCCGAGCACGAGCGGGTCGCCCGCTGGGTGCTGGAGTCGATGATCAACGTCGGCAGCGTGGACCGCGGCTTCCGCGCCGTCTACGGCACCTTCGGCGCGGACGGCGAGTACGTCCGCCGCGACTACGACTTCAAGCTGATCGAGGAGGTCCCGGGCCCCGACGGCGGCGTCTACCTGCGCACCACCGACGAGGCGGTCAACGTCCTGGTCGGCGCGCTCGACACCGACGTCACCTCGGCCCAGATCGCCGCCGAGGTCAAGCTGGAGGTGCTGATCCGCCGCGGCCGCCTGGCCGACGCCCAGCTCGCCGCCGAGCAGGCCCGCTACCGCACCGTCCAGTACGCCGAGACGCTGCGCCGGGCCCTGGACGCCACCCGCCGCAACGTCCGCGCGGTCGACTGGATGCGCGCCGTCCCCGACCTCATCGAGGAGGCGCTGGACCACATCGCCGACCGCTACCGGCACGAGAACGCGATTCTCACCAACATCCGCAAGGCCCGCGACGAGGCCGAGCCCCACACCCCCGAAGGGGCGGAGCACAAGCGCCGCGCCGCCGAACTGCTCGACATCGTCAAGGACTGCATCCGCCGCCACACGACGCTCCAGACCCGTCTGCTGGAGGCCGGCCCGCTGTTCCGCGCCGAGCAGGACCGGCAGGCCTTCGCCACCCCCGGCGCCCGCAGCGGCATCGACCTCTACGGGCAGCTGCTCGCCCCCGTGCTGCGGCTGCCGATAGAGCAGGCCGTCCGCCCCACCGGCGCGTTCTTCGCCCGCGGCGCCGGGCTGCGCACCCCGGTCTCGGTGCGGGTCACCGACCTGGTCGACCTGCTGCTCACCCCGCCCGTCGAGCGCGAGCACCTCGGCGCCGAGCTGCCCGACCCGGACCTGGTCGCCACCCCGGACGACAGCCGGTTCTCCGAGGCCCAGCTGGAGTCCGCGATGGTCCTGCTCGACCTGCCCCCCGACGCCCCGCGACGGCTCTCCGGTCTGCTCGCCGACGCCCGCAAGCAGGACCCGGACCTGCCGTACCTGGTCGCCCTGCTCGCCGTGCACGCCGCCAGCCCGCCGGTCGGCACCGCTTACCGCCAGGGCGAGGAGCGGCTGCTGTTCGCCGTGGACGACGGCACCCCGTTGAACGACCGGGAGTTCGGCGGCGCCGACCTGATCGTGGGCAGCGCCCTGCTCGACGCGGCCGGCATGGCAGCCGACCGCAAGGACGCCGGCTGACCGGGCCGGGAACAGAACTGCCGGAACCAGACTCGCCGGAACCGACCTTGACGAACCGTAACCACCGCGCCACCCCCGAGGAGCACCGCCCGTGACGACCCACCACGACACGTCCTGGGCGGCCGAGAGCGAACCCGCGGCCCCCGCGCCGATCACCCCGGCCGACGTCGCGGACGCCGCCCGGCTGGTCTCCTTCGGCCTCCAGGCCAAGCTGCTGCCCGCCCGGGACGCCGAGTACGCCGAGCTGGTGCGCCGCCACCGCGAGGACCCGCCGTTCGCCCGGCTCGCCGATGCCATCGCCACCGGCATGGGCCTGGTCGTCCTGGAGGTCTCCCCGCGGGCCGGCATGGCCGTGGCCGCCGCCGAGGACTCGCTGTTCGCCGTCCGGATGGGCGACTACTCGCGCCGCGCCGCCTCCGAGTCCACCGACCGCTTCCTGCACGGACTGGCCCACCTGGCCGTCGCCGCGATGGCCTTCCCCCGCCCCGAGGACCTCGCCGACGACGGCTACCTCGGCCGGATCACGGTCAACGGCATCGACGCCTTCGTCCGTCAGGCCTGCCGCCGGCTGGAGGAGCAGGCCGACGCCGAGGGCGCCAACACCGACCCGGCCTCCGACGCCCCCGGCCTGGAGGCGGCCTGGCGGGTGTGGGCCCGGCGCACCGCCACCGGCGCCACCAAGGACGCCCGCCGGCTCTCCGGCTCCACCATCGGCATCGTCGCCAAGGCCGTGCTCTTCCTGGTCGACTCCGGCTTCCTCCAGAAGGTCTCCGACGACTCCGGCGGCACCTACCGCACCACCGCCCGCTACCAGCTCCAGGTCCGCGACCTGGCCGGCAGCGCGGCCATGGCCGAACTGCTCGACCTCGGCATCGTCCCGGTCTCCGACGGCACCGCCAGCCTGCTGCCGCCGGACACCGGCGACGAACTGGTCGCCGACGCGGGGCTGCCGTTCCACTCGCTCTGAGCCGACGGGCCCGGAGCCCACCCGCACCCGGGCCCACCACGCCGCACCCGGCCCGCCCACCCTCACGCCACGCAAGCCACGGAGAACCGCCGCACATGTACGAGCTCAACCGGGTCCGCCTCTACTCGATCGGACCGGCCGGCGCCCGCTACGCCGACACGGTGCTCGACCTGCGCGGCGTCGGCGATCCCGTCGCCGACCCGGCCCCGCAGCAGATCGGCCTGTTCGGCGAGGACATCGAGGGCCCGGTCCGCCGCCCCGCCCCGGCCGGCGTGCTCTTCCTGGAGAACGGCGGCGGCAAGTCCGTCCTGCTCAAGCTGATCTTCTCGGTCATGCTCCCCGGCCACCGCAACACCCTCGGCGGCGCCAGCTCCGGCGTGCTGCGCAAGTTCCTGCTCGCCGACGACTGCGGCCACGTCGCCCTGGAGTGGCAGCACACCGTCACCGGCGAGCTGATCGTGGTCGGCAAGGTCAGCGAGTGGCGCGGCCGCCAGGTCTCCTCCGACCCGCGCAAGTTCGCCGAGACCTGGTACTCCTTCCGCCCCGGGCCCGGCCTGACCCTCGACTCGCTGCCGGTCGCCGAGCGGGTCAGCCTCGCGGGCGACCAGAAGGCCCGCGGCCGCCGCCGCACCATGAAGGGCTTCCGCGACGCCCTCACCGAGGCCGGCAAGGCCCACCCCCACCTCGACCTGGTCTTCGAGGACGGCCACGACCGCTGGACCGAACACCTCGGCGAACTCGGCCTCGACCCCGAACTCTTCCGCTACCAGCGCGAGATGAACGCCGACGAGGGCGAGGCGGCCGGCCTCTTCGCGGTCAAGCACGACAGCGACTTCACCGACCTCCTGCTGCGCGCGGTCACCGACACCCGGGACACCGACGGCCTCGCCGACCTCGTCCACGGCTTCGCCGCCAAGCTCGGCCGCCGCGCCGAACTCACCGCCGAACGCGACTTCACCGCAGGCTCGTCGGACCTGCTGGAGCGCATCGCCGAAGCCACCACCGCCCGCGAGACCGTCCGCGAGGCCCACCGCACCGCCGAGCGCCGCACCCGCCGCCTCGCCCACGCCCTCGCCTCCCGCGCCGCCGCCGAACGCGACCGCGCCCAGGACCTCGCCATCGAGGTCGCCGCCGCCGCGAGCGCCGTCACCGCGGCCGAGGCCGACCGCACCCGGCACAGCCTGATCACCGACGAACTCACCCACCGGCACGCCACGCTGGGCCTCGCCGCGGCCACCGCCGAGGCCGCCGCGCTGCGCCGCGAACTCATCGACGCCCGCACCCTGCACTCCGCCTGGCAGGCCGCCGAGGCCGTGCTGCGCCAGCGCGCCGCCGCCGACCGGGTCGCCCGGGTCGCCGCCGCCATCCGCGAGGCCGAACTGGACGCGGCCCCCGCGCTCGCCGCCCGCGCCCGCGCCGCCACCGCCCTGGCCCGCGCTCTGGAGGCCGCCGCCGCGGCCGCCGAATCCCGCGCCGACACCGAGGAGCAGCGCGCGAGCGAGCTCCAGGAGGACGGCGGCAAGGCGCAGAGCGACGCCACCGAGGCCGCCACCGCCGCCCAGAAGGCCCGCAGCGAGGCCGAGCACCTGCGCCAGCGCCTCGCCGAGGTCGAGCAGGAGACCGAAGCCGCCGTCGCCGCCGGCTTCATCGACGCCGACGGCGACGTGGACCCGGCCCGCGCCGCGCTGCACGCCGCCGACGTCGAGAAGGCCGCCGCCGCGGCGCTCGCCCAGGCCCGTGCCGCCGCCGAGTCCGCCGCCACCCGGCTGCGCGAGGCCGCCACCGCCACCTCGCGCGCCGAACTCGCCGCCGAGCGGGCCGGCGACGCCCGCAAGGACGCCGCCCGGGCGCTGGCCGCCGAACAGCGCACCGCCGCGCTGCTCGCCACCGAGCAGCGCCTCGCCGACCTGCTCTCGCTGACCCCCGCCCCTACCGACTGGCACGAGGACGGGTCGGGCGCCGAGGAGGACGCCGGCTTCCTCACCCCCGCCGTGCTCGACCGCAACGCCGAGTACCTGCGCGAACTCCTCGACGAATCCATCGCCACCGCCGAACGCACCTTGTTCGACCTGCGCACGGCCGCCGCCGACGACTCCCGCATCCTCGCCGCGCTCGGTGACGGCGGCCTGCTGCCGCCCGGCCCGGACGTGCTCGCCACCGTCGAGTACCTCGCCGAGCACGGCATCCCGGCGCTGCCCGGCTGGCGCTACCTCGCCCAGTCCGTCGACCCGGCCGACCACGAAGCGATCCTCGCCGCCCGCCCCGAACTGGTCGACGGCGTGGTCGTCACCGACCCGTCCGCGCTGGAGCGCGCCCGCGAGGCCCTCCAGTCCGCCGCCCTGCTGCCGCGCTCCACCGTGGCCGTCGGCGCCGCTGCCTCGCTGATCGCCCCGATCACCGACGAGCCCGCCTTCTTCCTCGTCCCGCCGAACCCGGCCATGCACGACGAGTCCGCCGCCGACGGCGAGCGCCGCGACCTGCGCGCCCGGGCGAGCGCCCGCGAGGAGCACATCCGCGAACTCGCCGGCCGCCTCGGCGCCGACCGCGCCCTGGCCGCCCGCCTCGCCTCCTGGCACGCCAGCTGCCCGCCCGGCACCCTCGCCGACCTCGCCGCCGCCTCCGAGGCCGCCCGCGAGCACGCCGAACAGGCCGCCGCCGCCCTGGCCACCCTGCGCGCCGACCACGACGAGGCCGAGACCGACCACGCCGTCGCCGCCTCCGCCCACGAGGAGCACCGCGAGGCCGCCCAGCGCGCCCGCCGCCGCGCCGACGCCCTCTCCGGCCTCGCCTTCCGGCTGCGCGAGCGCGGCAACTGGGCCCGCCGCCAGCGCGAACTCGCCGAGGACGCCGCCGAGTGCGACCGCCGCCAGGCCCTGTGCGCCGAACGCGCCCGGACCTGCGACGAGGACCGCCGCGCCGCCCAGCGCGCCGCCGACGACGCCCGCCGCACCGCCCGCGCGCTGCGCGCCGAACGCGCCGAGATCCCCGCGGCCGAGCAGGCCGACGAGCCCGCCGAGACCGCCCCCGCCGCGCTGCCCGCGCTGCGCGAGGCCTACCGCGCCGCCTCCCAGCTGTACGAGAAGGTCGGCGTCGGCGCCGACCTGCGCGCCGAGCAGGCCCGCGCCGAAGGCGACGAGGCCGCCGCCGCGACCGAACTCGACCGCCTCACCAACAAGGTGCGCACCCGCGCCGAGGAACTCCTCGGCAGCCCCGACGGCGCCGACGGCCCGGCCCGCCAGGCCGCCGCCGCCCGCGCCGAGGAACTGGTCGCCACCATCGAGGCCCGCTCCGCCGCCGCCAGCGAGCAGCTCGGCCGGCTGCGCGGCGAGGCCGAGCGCTCCGCCCCCGCCGACGGCGAGGCGCACACCGACCTGCCCGAGGACCTCGTCCCCACCGACCCGGAGCACGCCCAGGCGCTGCTGCGCACCGCCACCAGCCGTCTCGCCGAACGCCGCGAGGCCCTGGACGCGTCCCGCACCGCCCACGCCGACCTCCAGCGCACCTTCGACGGCGCCCAGGCCGCCGCCGCCGACTTCGACGAGCTGGCCGGCCAGCTCCGCGACGGTCTGCGCGACCACCAGGAGGACCAGGAGGACCCGGTCGAGCCGTACCTGGGCGCGCTGGCCGAGGCCCGTACCGGCGCCACCGAGGCCCGCCGCTCCCTGCGCACCGCCGTCGGGGAGCTGTCCTCCGCCGAACTCGCCGTCCGCGACGCCTCCGACGCCCTGGTCCGGCACGCCAACGCCGCCCGCTACGAGGCCGTCCGTACCCCGGCCCGCCAGCAGATCCGCGAACTGCCCGCCGCCGCGCTGCCCGAGCACGCCGCCGCCTGGGCCGCCGCCTTCGCCCCCCGGCTGCGGGTGCTCACCGACGAACTCGCCCAGCTGGAGAAGAACCGCGGCTCGATCGTGGACCGGCTGCGCGGCCTGGTCGAGTCCTCGCTCACCACCCTGCGCGCCGCCCAGCGGCTGTCCCGGCTGCCCGAGGGCCTGGGGGAGTGGTCCGGCCAGGAGTTCCTCCGGATCCGCTTCGAGGACCCTGACCACGCCACCCTGGTCGAGCGCCTGGGCGAGGTCATCGACGAGGCCACCCGCGCCGCCGTCAGGAAGAACAGCGACCTGCGCCGCGACGGGATGTCCCTGCTGCTGCGCGGGGTCGCCGCCGCGATCGGCCCCAAGGGCGTCAGCGTCGAGATCCTCAAGCCCGACGCGGTGCTGCGCGCCGAGCGGGTGAGCGTCGGCCAGATGTCCGACGTCTTCTCCGGCGGCCAGCTGCTCACCGCGGCCATCGCCCTGTACTGCACGATGGCCGCGCTGCGCGCCAACGACCGGGGCCAGTCCCAGCTGCGGCACGCCGGCACGCTGTTCCTGGACAACCCGATCGGCCGCGCCAACGCCACCTACCTGCTGGAGCTCCAGCGGGCCGTGGCCGACGCGCTCGGCGTCCAACTGATCTACACCACCGGCCTGTTCGACACCACCGCGCTCGCCGAGTTCCCGCTGGTCATCCGGCTGCGCAACGACGCCGACCTGCGGGCCGGCCTCAAGTACATCTCGGTCGAGGAGCACCTGCGCCCCGGCCTGCCCGCCGCGCCGGACCCGGACGGCCCGGCCATCCACGGCGAGATCACCGCCACCCGGATGTTCAAGCGCCCGGCGGAGGTTCCGGTCCAGTCCTGAAGTCACTAGCGTGGTCGGCATGCTGACGATCGCGCACCTCAGTGACATCCACCTCGGCCAGCTCGACGGCCGGGACGGCGGCAAGCGCGCCCGGCGGCGGGCCGAGCAGGTGATGGCGTACCTCGACGCCCTGCCCGGCCCGCTGGACGCGGTGCTGGTCACCGGCGACCTCGCCGACCACGGCCTGCCGGAGGAGTACCGGGAGGTCGCGGAGGTGCTGGCCTCCCGGCACCCGGTGCTCACCTGCCCCGGCAACCACGACGTTCGGGCGCCCTACCGGGAGGTGCTGCTCGGCGAGGCGCCGGGGGAGGAACCGGTCAACCGGCTGCACCAACTGCCCGGCGCCGACGTGCTGATGCTCGACTCCTCGATACCCGGGAAGCACGACGGCCTGCTGGACGACCGGACGCTGGACTGGCTGGAGGAGCAACTCGCCGAGGGCCGCGCCGAGTTGCCCGCGCTGGTGGCCTTCCATCACCCGCCGGTGGAGCTGCACCTGCCGTACGTCGACCCGATCCGCCAGTTCGGCGAGGAGCGGCTGGCGCGGGTGCTGGGCCGGTACCCCCGGGTGGCCGCCCTGTTCTGCGGCCACTCGCACACCCCCGCGGCGACCACCTTCGCCGGCCTGCCGCTGCTGATCGCCCCCGGTGTGGTCTCCACCGTGACGCTGCCCTGCGAGGGCGGGCCCGGCATCTCCTTCGACTACCCGCCGATGCTGGCCTTCCACGTCCTGGACGGGGAGCGTCGGCTCACCACCCACTACCGGGCGCTGCCGGTCAGGGACTGACGGCACGCCAACGGGCGCGGCGCTACGGCTGGTTGGTCCGCAGCCGGGTCTGACGCGGAGGCTGGGGCGGCTGCTGGTACGACTGTTGGTGCGGCTGCTGGTGGGACTGCTGCCCCTGCCCGTACGGCGGCTGCGGCCGCTGCTGCGGGTGGGAGTGCTGCTGCGGGTGGGGGTACGGCTGCGGGCGGGGCTGGGGCCGCGGCGACTCGTACGGCTGTCGGTAGACCGACGAGGAGCCGGGCCGGGGCAGCGGCCGCGCGGCCGGCGGCGGACCCGGCGCCCGGCTGCCCGCCATCGGGTGCGCGGCGTCGGGCGCCCGCATCCGCTGGGCGGCGACCTGGCGGGAGATCAGGATCTCCAGCAGGCACCACATGGTGCCGAACACCCCGAGCCCCATCGCCAGCAGCGCGGGCGTCAGCAGCCAACTGCCCGCGTACGAGGCCAAGGTCGCCACCACGACGCCCACCAGGGTGAAGGACAGGCAGAGGACCGCCCGGACTGCGGCGGCGCGCACCTCGTCGGGAAGGCGGCGGCGACGACGGCGGCGTGGCACGGACATCGAGCGACCCCCAGGCGCGTGGCGCGTGTTCGGTGAAGGATACGGAACGGGCGCACACGAAACGCGCCCCCTCGCCTCACTCTGCCCTGTCGAACCGGGACTATGCGTCCGAAACCGACGAACTGCCGCCAAATCGTGTCATCCGGGAAACCCGGCCGACCGGCGGCCCGGGCTCAGCCCAGCTGGAGGTTGAGCTCCTCCAGCGCGCCGGTCACGATCGTCCGCATCGCCTGCTCGGCGTGGGCGGCGTCCTCGGCGCAGATCGCTTCCGCGACCTCGCGGTGCAGCCGGATCGCGTACGGCTCCGGCTGATGAGGCATCAGATGGTACTCGGTCCGGCCCGTGAGCACAGCCGCGACGGTGTCCCCGAGGTGCGCGAACATCTCGTTGCCCGAGGCGCGCAGCACCAGCGAGTGGAAGGCGATGTCGTGCCGGAGGAAGGTGGCCAGGTCGGCGGCCCGCGCGGTGACCGTCAGATCCACCGCCAGCGAGCTGAGTTCGCGCCGGTCGTCGTCGCTCGCGTGGGTGGCGGCGAGCGCGGCCGCGGCCGGTTCGACGGCCATCCGCAGCGAGCCGAGCGAACGGAGCTGGGCGGACCGGTCCGAGCCGGCCAGGCGCCAGCGGATCACCATCGGGTCGAAGACGTCCCAGAGCGGCTTCGGCCGCACGGTGATCCCGACCCGTCGCCGGGACGCCACCATGCCCATCCCCTCCAGGACCCGCACCGCCTCCCGGACGACCGTCCGGGAGACCCCGAACCGCTCCTCCAGTTCCTCCGCGCGCAGCACCGCGCCCTCGGGGACCTCCCCCGACGCGATCGCCGGCCCGAGCTCGTCAAGCAGCCGTCCGGGCAGCCCCTGGATCTCCATCCGCCCAGCCTAGACGGCCGCCGCGCGGGCGCTCATGCCGCCCTGCGATCCACACCACACCGCAAAAGTATGACGATTTGGTTTCCGTCACTTGAATACGTCATATCTTTGAGGCGATAGTGGCGGCCAGGCAACGAAGGAGCACCACCCCATGGCTCTCAGCGTCGAGAACCACGACCTCCCGCAGACCCCTCTCACCGTCGTGGTGATGGGTGTCTCGGGCGTCGGCAAGACCACCCTGGCCCGCCTGCTGGCAGACCGCCTCGACCTCCCCTTCGCCGAGGCGGACGACTTCCATCCCGCGGCCAACATCGCCAAGATGTCCGCCGGGATCCCGCTGGACGACCAGGACCGCGCGCCCTGGCTGCGCGCCGTCGGCGCCTGGCTCAAGGAGCGGACCGAGGCCGGCACCGGCGGTGTGGTCACCTGCTCGGCACTGAAGCACCGCTATCGCGACACCCTGCGCGCGGCCTGCCCGGGCGCCTTCTTCCTGCACCTCAGCGGTGGCCACCAGCTGGTCGAGGACCGGCTCAGCCACCGCTCCGGCCACTTCATGCCGACCTCGCTGCTCGACTCCCAGTACGCCGCCCTGGAACCCCTGGCGACGGACGAGCGCGGTGCCGACCTGGACGTGGGCCCGTCCCCCGAAGAACTCGTCGAGAAGGCCGTGGCACTGCTGCGGCCCGTCAATGGAGACCTCGCGTGAGCATTGCCCCCACCCTGCTGGCGGCCGCCCCACCGGCCCTGCCGCACACCGGCAGCGACTCCCAGCTGCTGATCGCGGTGCTGCTCAGCATCGGTGCGATCGTCGTACTGATCACCAAGCTGAAGCTGCACCCGTTCCTCGCCCTCACGCTCGGCTCCGGTCTGCTGGCCGCCGTCGCGGGCGCCCCCTTCGACAAGCTGCTCAGCAGCTTCTCCACCGGCTTCGGTTCCACCGTCGCCAGCGTGGGCCTGCTGATCGGCCTCGGCGCGATGCTCGGCAAGCTGCTCGCCGACTCCGGCGGCGCCAACATCATCGCGGACACCGTGCTCTCCCGCACCGGCAACAAGGCGCTGCCCTGGGCGATGGCGCTGATCGCGGCCGTCCTCGGCCTGCCGCTGTTCTTCGAGGTCGGCGTCGTCCTGCTGATCCCGATCGTGCTGCTGGTCGCCCGCCGCGGCAACGTGCCGCTGATGCGGGTCGGCATCCCGGCCCTGGCCGGCCTGTCGGTGCTGCACGGCCTGGTGCCCCCGCACCCGGGCCCGCTGGTCGCCGTCGACGCCCTGAAGGCCGACCTCGGCATCACCCTGGCGCTCGGTCTGCTGATCGCCGTCCCGACCCTGATCATCGCCGGTCCGCTGTTCGCACGGGTGGCCGAGCGCTGGGTCGGCCCGCTGGAGATCCCGGCGGCCACCGCCCCCGAGGAGACGGCCAAGCGCGACCGCACCCCGTCCTTCGCCGCGGTCCTGGCCACCATCCTGCTGCCGGTCGCGCTGATGCTCGGCAAGGCGCTGGCCGACGTGGTGATCGACGACCCGAAGGCGATCGGCCAGCGGGTGTTCGACTTCATCGGCTCCCCGCTGATCGCGCTGCTCGCCGCGACCCTGCTAGGCATGGCGACCCTCGGCAAGGCGGCCGGCTTCGACAGGGCCCGGATCTCCGACACCGTCGGCAAGTCGCTCGGCCCGATCGCCGGCATCGTGTTCATCGTCGGCGCGGGCGGCGGCTTCAAACAGACCCTGATCGACGTCGGCGTCGGCAACGCGGTGAGCGAGTGGTCCGGCAAGTGGCACATCTCGGCGCTGCTGCTGGGCTGGCTGATCGCCGTGCTGATCCGCCTGGCCACCGGCTCGGCGACGGTCGCCACGATCACCGCCGCCGGTATCGTCTCGCCGCTCGCCGCGAACATGTCCTCGACCCACGCGGCCCTGCTGGTGCTCGCGATCGGCGCGGGCTCGCTGTTCCTCTCGCACGTCAACGACGCCGGCTTCTGGCTGGTGAAGGAGTACTTCGGCCTGGACGTCGGGCAGACCATCAAGACCTGGTCCGTCATGGAGACGATCATCTCGGTCGTCGCCGGTGGTCTGGTCCTGCTGCTGTCCCTGGTCATCTAGGGCCCTTCTTCTGGATCGGGCGAGCACGTCAAGATC